>JAALOD010000083.1:0-3086 GCA_013372845.1 Candidatus Udaeobacter sp. | reverse complement strand
CGTCGAAGCCCGAACTCATGCAGCCGCGCCACGGACTGCGTGAGCGGCACATCGAAATTCGCGACGACCGTGAGATCCTGCGTCGTGCGCGTTACCTCAAACAGCAAAAAACAGGCAAGCCCAATAGTGAGTAACAGCAAGATTATGGCGAGCCCGAAAATCTTTGCTGCGATGGTTTGCCGGAACGGCATAGGAGTCTCACAAGAATCTCATGAGCGCACGCTCAGAGGCAAGCGGAAGTGTCAATCGAGATGATGCATTATCGACAGGCAGCCTGCCGTTTTGCTCTCCACAAGGCAATGACAGGATGACATGTCACTGGCGCAAAGGCCGAATCCGGCGCGCGAGCCCACGGTCGCCGCTACGAACCGCCTCGACGACCTGCCGGATTGCGTCGATCACAAGTTGAGGCTGCTCCTTCTGTATTTCGTGGCCGCTGTTCGTATTCGTGATGTGCTTCGCGGTGGGTACTAGGTTGGCGAGCTGCTCCTGCGCTTTTTTCTGCGCAGCATCGGTGACGTAGCCGAAGTCTGGCGGAACATCACTCGGTAGCTTGCCTGCTGCAATCATTGACGGGATCTGGGGGCCCCAGGGTCGGTCGGCAGACAATACAACGAGAGGAATTGAACGCAGTGGAGGAGCGTCGCGAACTTGGTCAAGACTGCGGTCCACGTCGATCCTTTCAAGAGCCGGGTACAAGGTCACGCTTTCCCGTACTTCGCCTTCGATCAGCTTTCGCTGTATTGCCCATTGGTTACGTGTCTCTGCATCCCGAAGCGCTTCGCTGAGAGCGTCGACGAGCACGAGACCGGATACATCTTTGGGGTAGGTGCTCGCATAAAGCCTGACGATCAAACCGCCATAAGAGTGCCCGACAAGCACATAGGGTTGCTGGGACTGAAACCTATTCCGGCAAGGAGATGAAACAGGTGGCGCCGCCACCCTGTCCGCAATGGTACGCAGACAACGAGTTCAACGTCAGTTTGTGGGGCACTTACATTTTCACGGGAAACAATTGGCAGGATGATCGCTACTTGGAATCGGATCATGCCTGGGGCGGTGGTGTTGACTTCAAATACTTTTTCCACCGTTACTTCGGTGTCGGTATCGAAGGATGGGTGGTGGATGCCAGGCGTACATTTGAAGATATCGATGAGGTCCGCAGGACAGACATTCTACCGTCTCCCGTCCCTTTCCTCACTGGACGTACGGAACATGAGAGCCGAGTTGTGGGGTCCGTGTTGGGAACCCTAACGCTTCGTTATCCAATTCCCTGCACCCGTTTGGCACCCTACGTATTCGCAGGTGGCGGCGGCATATTTGGCGGCGGCGAACAGACACGTCTGGTTGAAACGCCCGTTCCCGGCCCCGTTGACCAAACCAGATTTCGCACCCATCAGGGTGGTTCCCAGACGGAGGCAATCGGGCAATTTGGCGGTGGCATCGAAGTTCGCCTTACACCGCATATCGGCTGGATAAACGATTTTAGTTGGAATGTAGTGGATGGTCCAAACAACAACTTTGGCATGGTTCGTACTGGGGTAAATTTCGCATTCTAACGGACCGAGAATCGCATTTGGTAAAGCGGCGCCCGGAATATCGGACGCCGTTCTTTTTTTGTACGGGTTGATTTGTCCTCTCATGATTTGCGCTCCGCGTTTCGCAAACCATTAGCTGACATAACACCGAAATTTGCCGATACTCCGCCGTAGGCGTGATCCGCCAGATTCGTTTTTGATTGCCGAATGGCAAATGATGCGGCCACAATCAACAAGGAAAGCACAAATGAAAGCAATACTGATGTTGATCGTTGGGCTGATGCTCGCAGGCTGCGGATCAATGGAAAACCATGTTCGAAACCATGGCGTTGCCTCAACCTCCCGGTTCGCTTTGCCGGATCGCGGTAACGGATTGCGGTGGACACGATATGCGCTTGCCCTTGACGATTGACTCCGGGCATTCGCAGAAACGTTAGCCGATGGCCCGGCCCGCTTCTGTGGCTGTCTGTGTCGGATAGATGCGTTGCCGCGTAGTCCGATATACCGCTAATCTTATCGCCGCATTCTGCACGCTTTACGGCTCGCGGCGCTCTGATTTAAACTGAGCGTCGTAACTGATTAATGAAAGCATCTCGATTTAATTCCAGCAATCTTGGAGCATTGTTCATTTTGCTCGCCCTTATTTGGCTCGCGGCCTGCGTGATTCTCGCTTTAATTCCAGAAGGAAGTTCTCGACCGCCAGGAGAAGGCGCTTAAATGTTTGGAAGCTGATTCACGATGGATTAAATGGTCTGCTATAATAACGCTTTGCCTGACCGTCGTCCTAGCGTTTTTAACCGCCGTCTTGGCGCTCATTGCGTACCATGACTACATCATGCGTACCGCCCCGCCATAACGTTCATATCATTTTCTGGACGCTTTACGGCTCACGGCGCTTTGTGATTGAATCCCGCCCGATGTCATTAAACGACGCACTCCACCTGATGAAAGATTTTTTACTGCCGATAGGCACGTTTTTCGCCGGGCTGTTTGGCGGCCTCTCTCAATATGTCCAGAAACCACTCACAGAGTATAGGGAAACGTTGACCGACATTTCACAACTAATGCTCCGTAGCGTTCATGTGTTATTTGATAAACGAGATAGAAACGTGCCAGCTAGCCCGGAAGAAAAGAAGCTTTATGACGACTTGAGACTTTTACACGGTCGGTTGGTATCATCATCGGATGCGATTCCCGGATTTGCACGTCCTGTGCTTAGAATGCTCGGCTTATTACGATCTCGTAAGAACAATGATGAAGGCGCGAAAATGCTCATTGGTATTTCCAACCAAGTAGTCAGCCCCTACAAAGACCTTTCTCACATCCGCGTTTGCAGTGAAAAACTCGGAAAGGCGTTAGGCATTACTGTTTGAAGCAGTACCGATCGACGTGGGGCGCGTTGCAACTACGAAATTCATTTTCGCCGGTCGCATAAAACGCTTAAACTCGTGACGCGCAGCGCCGATGTGGCGAAATGGCAGACGCAACGGACTTAAAATCCGTTGGGCCGTCAAAGGCCCGTGCCGGTTCGAGTCCGGCCATCGGCAC
>JAALOD010000082.1 GCA_013372845.1 Candidatus Udaeobacter sp. | reverse complement strand
GGCAAGTGCGGTCGTAGAATTTTAATTTCTGTCGTCGCACTGCTGCTCGCTACCACCTGCCTGCTCATCTTGTCCGCACGGCCAAAGAACAAGAGCGAAGCGAACAAGACGCCAGCAACTGCGGAAATTTTTGATGATCCTCTGGCTCTGGTGCTAACCCCACAGCCGGGTGACAGCCGTAACGACAGGGAAATTTCCCGGCTACAGCAGCAGATTCGTAACGGAAGGAATCTTCAGCTTGGGCTCGAACAACTCGGCTGGGCGTTTGTTGCAAAGGCGCGCGAAAGTTTCGACCCAGGGTTCTACAAACTGGCCGAGCAATGCGCGCGGTGCATTGAAAAGCGCAATCCGCAAAGCCAGGAAGCGATGCTGTTGCGTGCACACGTGCTGCAGAATCTGCATCGCTTTAAGGAATCCGAAACGCTGGCACGCCGCCTCGTCCAGCAACGGGGACTCAGCTTTGACTACGGTCTTCTGGGCGATGCGTTGATGGAGCAAGGGAAACTGAGCGACGCGGTTGAGGCCTATCAGCGCATGATGAATTTGAAGCCCGACCTTCGCGCATACGCCCGCGCGGCCCACATGCGCTGGCTCAAAGGCGATCTCGCGGGAGCGATCGAAGCGATGCAACTGGCTGCGAGCGCCGCCAGTCCAAGCGATGCCGAATCCGCCGCGTGGGTGAACACGCGATTGGCGTTTTACGAGTTTCAAGCTGGCCGCAGTGACGAAGCAGAACAGCGGTGCGCGTTCGCCCTATCGCTACAAAACAATTATGCGCCAACTCTTTTGTTGAAGGGAAAAATGCTGCTTGCTCAAAACCGGTTCCGCGAAGCCGTGGACGCTTTGCAAAACGCTGCGAAGCTGAATCCGCTTCCGGAATATCAGTGGACGCTCGCCGAAGCGCTGCGCGCAGCTGGTCGCGAAAACGAAGCATCTGCAATCGAGGTGCAACTTCGGAGCCACGGCGCGAGTAGCGATCCCCGGACACTGGCGCTGTTTCTCGCGACGCGACACGAGAATCCGGCGACGGCCCTTCGACTTGCGCGAACGGAACTTGGTTCGCGCAGTGATGTATTCACTCACGACGCCCTGGCGTGGTCGCTGGCTGCGGCGGGCAACGTGGCCGACGCGCATAGCGAAATGCAATGCGCATTGGCAGAAGGCACCGAAGACGCGCGCCTCTTTTTCCACGCTGCCGTGATCGCTTCACAAGCCGGTCACGCAGCTGATGCCGAGCGCTGGTTGCGTAAAGCGAGCGAACTCTCGCAGCTGCTTTTGCCATCTGAACGCAACGAACTTCAAAACGCGGCGGCGTGTGGCGCCGAAAAGAAGGCGTCCATTGCCCCCAATCCTCAAAGCCCTTTTTCGCTCGGACCAAATACCGCGCGGAAAACCCAACCCCAACCTCAAACCAAAACCTAAGGAATAAATGAAAAAAATAACATATCTCCTGTCGCGCGGTGTCATAGCACTGCTCGCGGCACACTTAATTGGAGCGGCACAAGCTTCCAGTCACATGGATGCGCCACTGATCACGCGGGATCCGGCAGCAAACACCACGGACGTTTACGCGTTCGTTCAGAACCGAAACGGAATGAAGAGTCTTGTCACCGCGCTGGGCGTGTACCCCCACGAAGAACCCGGCGTCGGACCAAACAAATACAACTTCGACGACAACGTGCTGTATCAAATCGGCGTTGCCACCGGTGATGATGTTGCTCTCGGCAAAGCGACGTTGAGCTACGAGTTCAAATTCGACACAGCGTTTCGAAACCGGAACACGATTCTGCAGTCGTATCTGGGGATCATCAACGACGCCGGAGACGCCAACCAGAACCTGGTGCAGACCTACACCGTCACCAAAGTGGACCATCGCCAGCACAATCATCGCACGCTGCTTGGAACGGGCATGGTTCCGCCCAACAATCAGGGCATCGCTACTCCGTTTTATAATCAAGGCAACGACGGCAACAATCCAGCAAAGGACGGCGTCGCGACGGACGGCGAGTTGGATCGTTATACAACACAAACGATCAAGAACCTGGGCGGCGGTTACTTCTCATTCGCAGGCCAACGCGACGATGGTTTCTATGGTGATATCGATGCCATTTTCGATCTCTTGCAGCTTCGTTCGCCGGGCAAGGACTCGCAGGGCGGATTCAACATTCACCTCATGACGCTGGTGATTCCGATGAGCGAATTGGGTGGTGACCAGCAAATCGTCGGCGTTTACGCAACCACCAGCCGCCGTCAGATACAAATACTGCGGGACGAAACCAACCGCGCGGTGAGACGCGGCGATCCGCAATTGAACGGCCCCTGGGTGCAGGTGGCCCGGCAAGGCAACCCGCTCTTCAACGAGGGCTTGGTTGCCATCGCCGATAAAGACCGCTACAGCCGAACCAGCCCTGAGTCTGATAACGAGTTGTTTCGCCAATATGCGGTAACTCCCGAACTGGCAAGACTGATCAACCAAATCATCTTCAACGGCCAGTTGCCGGACGTGGAGACAGGCCGGACTGACATCGCGGGAATTTTTATTCCTGACTTGATTAAAGTCGATTTGTCCACAGATCGTTGTCGCCTGGCCGGCAACGGGACCCAACAGGGCGCCAACCCGGATGACCCTGGCTTCTCCCGCCTGAGCATCTTTGGCGGCGACACTCTGATCAGCCAGATTCAACCCGGCTTTGGCAATGGCGTTGTTCCAGGTGGCTGGCCGAATGGCCGCCGTTTTGGCGACGATGTAGTGGACATCGCGGTCACTGCTCTGATCAGCAATCTTCGCGTCAATCCACCGATCATTCGCGGTCCTGCGGGAGACAATTTGGATTTCAACGACGTGGCCTACAACAAGGTCTTCCCGTACGAATCCACGCCCCAAAACGGCCGCAATCACTCGCACCCATAAACGCTCGGCGTCGCGACTGAGTCATCCTTTATGCGCTCTGAGAATCCCGGCCAGGCAGCATTATCGTGCCTGGCCGGGTCGCGCGCTGTTCGAGGCGCAATTCTTGCGGCTCTGTTGTCGCTGTTGCCACTTCAAGATGCGGCGGCGCATGATCCCGGCCTAAGCAGTCTCACTATTCGCCCACGCACAAGCAGCCTGGAAGCGACATTGACGCTGGCGGTGAAGGACGCGGCACAACTTGCCGAACTCGACGAGAATCACGACGGAACTGTAACGCAAGTGGAGTTTGGGCGAAGCCGATGGCAACTCGAAGGAGCGATAGCGAGGCAAGTCGTCATCGCGGCTGACGGCAAAATCGCCAAAGACAAATCCATTCGCAGTCGCCTCGACGAGAATAACAACGTAGAAGTTCGTCTGGATTTCGACGCTGTCGTCTTCTCCAGGCTGGAAATTCAATCCAAACTCATCGCGTCCCTGCCGCTCGGGCACCGTCAGTATCTCAAGGTACAAGATTCAGCCGGCGAAACGGCCTTCGAGCGATTGCTGAGCGGGAGCGCAGACCGCGCGACAGTGCAAATGCCCCAAACCAACTGGCGTACTAGCGCGGTCGAAAGCGTTCGTTCCTTTGCGAATTTCCTTTCTCTGGGTGTGAGACATATTTTGACCGGCTACGATCACTTGCTCTTTCTCTTCGGCCTGCTGCTTGTAGCGCGGGGCTTTTTCTCCGCACTAAATATCATTACTTCATTTACCATCGCGCACTCGATTACGCTGGCAGTGGCGACGTTGCGCCTCGTGCAAATTCCAAGTCGAATTGTGGAACCATTGATCGCCGTTTCCATCGTGTTTGTCGGCGTCGAGAATCTTTTGCGCGGCGAGATCCCGAAATCACGGCGACTGCTGACGTTCGGTTTTGGTTTGATACACGGCTTCGGCTTTGCTTCGGCCTTGCGTGAGGCCGGCATCGCTTCGAGTGCCGGCGGCATCGTGCTGCCGCTATTCTCTTTCAACCTTGGCGTGGAGCTCGGTCAGGTCATGGTCGCTGCCGTAACGCTACCGATCATTTGGAAACTCCGGGAGAACCCGATGTTTGTTGCGCGCTGGGCGCCGGTGTGTTCAGCAGCAGTTGTGCTCCTCGGCAGTTTTTGGCTCGTCGAGCGAGTGTGCATGAATTAATGGCGACTGCATTGATCGTCCACACAACTCCTGAGCCTCGCGTCGTTGTTACAGCTGCTATCGGGATGGCGTCACCCGCCTTCGCGGCGCTTCGGAGCGGAAAGCAGCGTCATGGCTACACGCCTCAGTTCTCGACCAGAGAGATTGCGCTGACAGTGGGTATGCGATTTACTTGCCGCATGCATACGTACCCGAGAAGCCCGAAAGAAATGACGAGCGGGATGATGTATTTCCCGCGCATGCTGGACAAGATTCGGCTGCACGGCCGGGGCGAATTGCACGAGGATTATCACAAGAATCTTGGCACGCCTCAAACGCTTGATGGCGCCTGCTGCAATTTTTTGCGGGTCAACTATGACGATCTTCGCGAGCGTCTCCTCCAGGGCGGAACTGACGAAGAAATTCTTGAGTGGTGTTTTCAAAGCGGCCGGCAGCCGAATGAGGGCGACCTTTTTGTCTGGAATGCTTTCATGTCGAAACTCGGATGGCGCGATTCTTTCAAGTCAGTGTTGGAGAAAAGGAAAAAGAAGTACGGCATCGCCGATCGCACTGACATTCTCACAATTATTGACCTAATCGATCTCGACGAAGGCCGGAAAAGTTAGAAGTATGTGGAATCTATTTCCTAAGTAGACAGGTTCGCCGCTGAGTGCGATGGAAAGATCGAATGGAGGATGGAATCATGAATGGAAAGGCGTTGTGGGTAGTGTTGGAGGCGAAGCCGGGCAAGGAAGCGGAAGTAGAGAAATTCTTGCAGGCTGGTCAGGCATTAGTGGAGGCCGAGCCGAAAACGGTGTCGTGGTTCGCCATTAAGATCGCGCCCTCCACATACGGTATTTTTGACACGTTCGCAGATGACTCTGGCCGGGATGCGCACCTGAATGGCAAGGTCGCGCAGGCCTTGAAGGAAAAAGCGTCTGAGCTTTTGGCAAAATCACCTTCAATCGAGAAAATTGACGTGATCGCGTCGAAGCTGCCCAAATAGTTGCTGAATGGGTTGAGCTCGTTGCGACCTCTGGCGGTGACTTCATCGAACTTGACTCGTCGTAGCTTAGGCTTTGGCATTGCCATTTGCCTGTGCATTCTGGTCTTCAATGCGTGCGAGTACGAAGTTCCAAACGTGTTGTCCTCAACACATTGGTCATCGTCGCTTGCTGTTCTGGAAATTTTGCTTTGCGTGCGACACGACGCCAGAATCCTTGGCCTTCAGCAACTGCCATCGGCTTGAGGACAAGCCGATCCACCTTGACACAATAATTGCCGTGTGGGGGCTTTTCTGACAGAGTTCGCGATGGCGGAACTGAGAAGCTATCTTTGCGCGATCTGCTCTCTATTATTGTCACTGTTTTTGTACGCTCAGCGAGTTGATGCGCAACAAACGCCAGCGCCAGCCTCGAGTCCGAACGCGTCGCCATCTCCAACACCAGCTGTCTTTTCACTGCAGACTCTGGCGGAGCTGAAACGATTGCAGCAGGCAGCTCTGACAAGCGACTACGCTTACCGCCAGGTCGCGCATCTATCGAACAACATTGGACCGCGTTTGAGCGGATCCGCTCAGGCGGCGAAGGCGGTTGAGTACGTCGCCGGCGAATTGAAGACCCTCGGATGCGAAGTACAACTCGAAAAAGTGATGGTGCCGCATTGGGTGCGCGGCGAAGAGACGGCAGCGCTCGTTCAATTTCCCGGACAAGCGCAGAGCACGACGCAGAAGATTGTGCTCTGCGCCCTGGGGGCAAGCGTGGCGACGCCCCCGGATGGAATCGAAGCAGAAATGATCGTCATCAGAAATTTTGATGAACTAAAATCGCTGCCACGCGACAAAGTCGCGGGCAAAATCGTGCTCTTCAATTATCCGTTCGACAAACAAATGGCCGCGGAAGGTCGTGGTGGCGAAGCATACGGCGAAGCAGTCGTTTACCGTAGCAAGGGTCCAAGCGAAGCCGCGCGACAGGGGGCGATCGCGTGTCTGATCCGTTCAGTGGGTGGCGCTGACTATCGGCTTCCGCACACTGGTGAGACAGATTACGCGAATGACGCGCCGAAAATTCCAGCCGGTGCGGTCACCGCGGAGGATGCAGATTTGATCGCGGACCTGGTCCGCCAAGGGCCGGTGAGAATGAAATTGGTTCTCACGTCCCAAACTCTGCCGGATGTCGAAAGCGCAAACGTGATCGGCGACATCAAGGGTAGCGAACATCCCGAACAGGTGATCGTCGTTTCCGGCCACCTGGACTCATGGGACCTGGGTACGGGCGCAATTGATGATGGCGCTGGCGTCGCAGTCTCGATGGAAGTGGCGAATTTGGTCAAAAAACTTCATCTCAAACCAAAGCGTACAATTCGCGTGATTGCGTGGATGAATGAAGAGAATGGGCTGGCCGGATCGAAACAGTACGCAAAAGACCACGAAAAAGAATGGATGAACCATTTTGCGGCCATGGAAACAGACGGCGGTGCCGATCATCCGCTTGGCATCAACATCAAGGCAAAACCAGAAGTGAAAAAGATGTTCGCGCCGGTCGCAGCAATTTTACAGGGCTCAGGCGCGGGCATGCTGAATCTGGTCGAACATTGCGGCGCTGACATTGAGCCAATGGAAAAAGCCGGCGTGCCTGCTTTCAGTCCGATCCAGGACAGCCGTTTCTATTTCAATTATCACCACACAGCCGCTGACACGCTGGACAAAATTGCCCCGAAAGAATTGGGAGAGAATTCCGCCGTCGTCGCAGTCCTCGCGTATGCACTTGCAAACATGGAGCAACCGTTGCCACGTTGACGAGCGAGGCTGGGAACAGCGGTCTCCAATCCGCTGCTTCGATCAACGGTGCTTCAGATTGCGGAACTCGTTGAGCGTAAAATTAGCTGCTCGGCGGCTGCGATTACGCACAAATCGCCATGGCCCGGTATCGACGAAATAAGTGAGCAGAATGCTGTCGCGTGTTTTTACTTCCGGTCCGACCGGGTCGGCCGAATGCCACGTGTTATCAGCAACCGCAAACGCGTAGCCGCTATTGGGTGAGAATGGCATCTGCGCTTTTTTAGGCTTTCTACCGTTTGGGAGCACTTCATGAAAAATGGTCCCGATATGCGGCGTCGAATTGTCGGGCGGCAGGTAAAACTGAACGGTAATCCCTTTCCAGAGACTGTCGGTGTGTTTGAAGATGCGGTATCCAGGAATATCGCGAGTCAGAATCGGCACCGGATACATTGTTACTTTCGCAAAGTCGACGCCGAACCTGCGCTCCAAGCCCGGCGCCAGCCGCTGAACGAAAGCTTTCTCCAACTCTTTGGAACGCAATACACGGCCGGCTGCGTCCCAGATCTCCCGCTTCATCGGCGGCAAATGGCGGATGTACTCCGGGAAAAGATCAATCTTGGTACGAGTCGGTTTGCCGTCGGGCCTGCTGCTGCCCATTTTACTTTTGCCAGACATGGCGCGGTAGTCGTCTGTCACCGGCATCGCCAGCAACATCTCCCCGTAAAAGTCATCGGGAAACACGCGGTCGAATCTCAAGTGATGGAAGGGCGCATCGTCGGCATTTGCGTTTTGGACGGAGTTCGCGACGAAATCGGTCAAATTGTTGACGGACCACGATTGTCTCATTGATTGAATTGTTCTCGTGAATCATGAGTCAAACAACTGAAAAACGCTCGCGTTTCGCGCGCTTGGGCAGATGGGTCGCCGAGTTATTTCTGGTGTTCGTTGGCGTTTCTGCGGCGTTTTGGCTCAGTAACTACCAACAGCACCGGCAGGATGCAGAACGGCGAGACCAAATCCTGGCGTCTATTGAGCAAACGCTCCGTCAAGGAATCGAGAGTTCTAAAGTTAACCGCGTCACCGAACAAGAACCAGCAGCGGCGGAATTTCGACGCGCGCTTGACGCTGGTGAGATGCCGCCGCTGCGTCCCTTTGTTTTCATCACGGACTACAGCCCAAGCGACTTAGCCACGATGCTCCAATCCGGAGGTGTCCAACTGCTCGACGTTCAGACGCTCAGGGCGCTGCGCGACGACGAATCAGTTATCCGCTGGGGACTGGCCCGCATGGCTCGCTATCAAAAGTTAAGTGACGAACTGATCGTGCCGAATCTCGACCAAGACATTTCCTTCTTTTACGATCCGACCACCAAGAAATTGCGAAAACGATTCGAGATTTATCCCGAAGCTCTACAGGAAACTGTGAACCTTGCTAACGAGCTTGAACGAACGCACACCGAATTGCTCAAACGAATCCAAGCCGAACGCCAACAAAATCGTTAAGAATGAGTCCAATACTCCGAGTCCTCGTAATTCTGCTGTCCATCTTAGTCACCCGTTTCGCGTCGGCTGCCGATTATCCGGCGCCGACTGAGAGCGACTTTACGATTCATGATTTCAAATTTGCTTCAGGCGAAACATTGCCGGAGTTGCGCCTTCATTACCGGACGCTGGGAAAACAGGAGAAGGATGCGCAGGGCAAAACGACAAATGCCGTTCTCATCATGCATGGGACAACTGGCAGCGGCGCGCAATTTATTCGTCCCGAATTTGCCGGGGAACTATTCAGCAAAGATCAGCCGCTCGATACGACGAAGTTTTTCGTTGTGTTACCGGACGGAATCGGCCACGGCAAATCGAGCAAGCCGAGCGACGCCATGCACGCGAAATTCCCGCGCTATGGCTACATCGACATGGTGGAGGCGCAGTACCGCCTCTTAACGGAGGGACTCGGCGTAGATCACGCGCGACTGGTAATGGGAACGTCAATGGGCGGAATGCACACCTGGTTATGGGGCGAGTTACATCCCGATTTCATGGACGCGCTCATGCCGCTGGCAAGTTTGCCGACCCAGATTGCCGGGCGCAACCGTGCATGGCGTCGCATGGTCATCGATGCGATCCGCAACGACCCGGCATGGAGCGAGGGCGATTACAAGACTCAACCGCCGAGCCTGCGCACTGCCGCCGAGATGCTTTGGTTCATGAGCAGCAATCCGGTGTTGCGTCAGAAGGACGCGCCTACGCTCGCGAAAACGGACGAAGCGCTCGACAAATTCGTTGAGCAAATCGTCAAGACTGATGACGCCAATGACGTGCTCTACGCGCTGGAGGCTTCACATGATTATGATCCAGGACCGAACCTGGAAAAAATCCAGGCGCCCCTTCTGGCGATCAACTCCGCCGATGATCTGATTAATCCGCCCGAGCTCGGTATTCTTGAACGAGAGATAAAGCGAGTTCCGCATGGCCGCGCAATCGTGATTCCGCTCAGCGACAAAACACGCGGTCACGGCAGCCACACGCTGGCGGCGTTGTGGAAAGATCAGTTAGTGGACCTCCTTAAGGAGACAGAAAAGTAATTGGCGGCTCAGTCTCCGTAGTAGTACGCGCCACCATAGTAACTGTACCATGGATAGTACGGATAATAATACGGGGCGTGGTAAGTATTATATCGGGCCTCGGGTGCTGAATAGGAATATGTACCAGCACATCCGCTGAGCGAAAGCGCAAGGAGTGCTGCGCACAAAAGCGACAGCGTGGTTGGTACTGCGCGAGATGTGTTCGTAATTGCTGTCGCCGATGTCTTCATCTCCTCATTTAATGACAACGGCGCAAACAAACAAAGCCAAATTAAGATAAATTTTCTGCCCACACCTTTGGGAGGCTTGATTCGCTCAAGTCGTATCTTCGGTGACGGCGCTCAGCGCCGTGGCTACGGCGCGCGTGGAAATTTCAAGTCCCTTTGTCACACACTTGAATGCATCGGCGCATCCGCTACTGGCGAATGGCGCCGATGCGTCATCCAAGCGCGCGTCGTCAATTAATACTAATAACTGCCGTAGTAGCGGGGACCATAGCTGTCGTAGTAACGGACGCCTGAGCGCACGACCGTACGACTGTACCTCGGTCCGTATTCATAGTAGGAATACGGATAGCCGTAATAGTCGTAGTCGGGCGCGTAATATGAGGTCGGATAATAATAACCGCCATCATATGCCGTTACGTAAGGACCTTCCGCGCATCCGCCTATGAAAGTTGCAATGACGCCTGCGCAGAGAACCGACAGCAAGAGTGCTCGCCTGCGGCGCATGGATTTGGATTTTGTTATCGTCTTCATCAGATGTTCCCCTTTCATTGAATTCTGATTTCCCTTCGATCCCGAAGCCTTTTGGGGTTAACCGGAGCTGCGCCTTTCGCGCGGCCTGCTTCGATTTGCTTGCCCAATTCGAAGGCAACAGGCCTCATAGTAGGAATCGCGTCGCGTCGCTCTCTTGGCCGTAGCCGGCGGCATGGCACAAAGCGGTGCGAGGACGCACCGCACTCCAAGGCACTTCGTGCAAAATGCATTGAAAACTTTGTTCACGTTTCGCGGACTCTTTCGGAGTGCGTGCGCGTTCCCGCGTCGCTTTGTGAACTTGGCAACATCAAATGCCGCGGCGCCTTGCATTCCTTTTTGCGCGGAAATCGCCGCTCGATAACTTCCAGCGACGTAATGAAGCGAAGGTTCTTTTGGCTCGGTGGGTTCCTGACAATTGTGTGCACAATGTTTGCCCAGGATCGATCCCCATCTCCGGGGCCGCTGGATTTTGACGTCATCATCAAAGACGGCACCGTTTATGACGGCACCGGTGCCGAGCCGAAACAAGCGGACGTCGCGATACGTGGCGATCGAATCGCCGGCGTCGGTGATTTCAAAACGGCGAAAGCAAACACAATTATCGACGCGAAGGGACTCGCCGTCGCGCCCGGGTTTATCAACATGCTTTCCTGGTCCACCGAATCGCTGATTCAGGATGGCCGTTCGCAAAGCGAAATTCGGCAGGGCGTAACGACTGAGATCATGGGCGAAGGCGAATCGATGGGTCCGATTAACGATCGTGTGCGCGAGCACAAGATCCGTCAGCAAACTGACATCAAATACGCTATCACATGGAATACGCTGGCGGAATATTTGCAGTATTTGGAAAAACGCGGCGTGTCATGCAACGTGGCCTCGTTCATCGGCGCGACCACGGTCCGTGAGTACGTGGTCGGATTCGAAGATAAAGCGCCGACCCCGGAGCAACTCGACCAGATGCGCGAGTTGGTTCGCAAGGAAATGGAAGCGGGCGCGCTGGGGATCGGCACTTCTCTGATCTATCCGCCTGCGTTTTACGCCAAGACAGAGGAGTTGATCGAGCTGTGCAAGGTCGCCGCAAAATATAAGGGCAAATACATCTCGCACATGCGCAGCGAGGGCAGCCGTCTCCTCGAGGCGCTGGATGAGCTGATCCGGATCAGCCGGGAAGCGAAAATTCCCGCAGAAGTTTATCACATCAAAGTTTCGGGCCAGCAAAACTGGCCGAAGATCGACGATCTGCTGTCGCGAATCGAGGCCGCGCAGAAGGAAGGACCGAAAGTCACTGCCGATATGTACGCGTACACCGCAGGAGGAACCGGCCTCGACGCATCCCTTCCCCCGTGGACGGAGGACGGCGGTTACCCTGCACTATTCGAGCGGCTGCGCGATCCGGCGACACGCGAGAAAATCAAAGCAGAAGTCCAGACGCCCACGAACGCATGGGAAAACCTGTATTTGGACGCCGGAGGGCCGGAGCACATTCTGCTGGCTCAGTTCAAATCGGAAAAACTAAAGCCGCTGATCGGTAAGACGCTAGCTGAAGTGGCAAAGAAGCGCGGGAAAGACCCCATCGACACGCTGATGGATTTGATCGCTGAAGATGAATCGCGCATCGGCACACTTTATTTCATCATGTCCGAGGACAACGTGAAGAAGGAGCTCGCGAAGCCGTGGATTTCATTCGGCTCTGATGAAGCTTCGCAGGCGCCTGAAGGCGTTTTCTTGAAATCCAATCCGCATCCGCGCGCCTACGGAAATTTCGCGCGAGTGCTGGGCAAATATGTGCGCGACGAAAAAGTGATTCCGATGAAGGAAGCGATCCGGCGACTGAGTGGATTGCCCGCGACAAATCTGGGACTCGATCATCGCGGTTTTCTCAAAGAAGGGATGTTTGCCGATGTAGTCGTGTTCGATCCGGCGACGATTGCCGACCGCGCAACCTTTGAGAAACCGCATCAATACGCGGTGGGCGTGAAGCACGTTTTTGTGAATGGTGTGCAAGTGCTAAAAGGTGGCGAACACACTGGCGCGAAACCCGGCCGGGCTTTGTGGGGCCCGGGAAAAATAAAATAGCGCGAGTGATCGCGCTCTCATTGCAAAGGATGCGTAAAGCAGCGAAATTTTAGGGTCGCACCGATCTAGCAAATGGACCCGATCAAAAACATTAAGTTGCGCTGGCTGCATGGCGTATTGCACGATCTGACCTCTGAACTATCGCGTTTGCAATTTTCCAGGTTTGCGGCGCACGCATGGGAGCCGGCAATCAATGCGTATCGCTGCGAAAAATCCATTCGCATTTGCGTCGATCTGGCGGGGGTCGATCGCGCCCTCATTGATCTCACCGTCGAACCGCGGCGCTTGGTGATTCGCGGCACGCGCGAGCTGCCGGAGCCGACCGGCGACGAGGGATGCGCCCTGCAATTGTTGGCCATGGAAATCGATTACGGCCCGTTCATACGCGAAGTGCCGTTGCCCGCCGAAGTGGAAATCGAACAAGCGAACGCCGAGCAGCGGAATGGATTGCTCTGGATTGCGCTGCCCTTGAAAGAGTCATGAGCGCAAAAGAACTCAGCACGTTGCGAGCCGGCGTCGAATCGAAACCGGGAACGGAAAGCACAATCGCCGTCGGAACTGGCGAAACCCAGATGCCACATATCCCGGAGGAGTTGTCGATCCTGCCAGCGCGTGGGCTTGTTATTTTTCCGGGAACGATCATTCCGCTTAACATCCAGCGTGCCGCGTCGCTTAAACTGCTCGACGATACTTTGCCGCGAACAAAAGTAATCGGCCTGCTGACGCAGCGCGATGAGGCGAAGGAAGATCCGACGCCACAGGACCTCTACACGGTCGGCACGGCCGCGCTCGTGCTCAAACTTTTGCGCCAGGCGGAGGATAATGTGCTGGTCATTGTGCAGGGGTTGCGGCGCTTTTCACTCCGCAAAATCGTCGCGACGTCGCCTTTTCTGCGTGCCGAGGTTGATTTGCCCGAATCGATTATACCGGCGGCAAGCAAGGAGTGGGAGGCCACATTCCGGAACTTGCGCGATTCCGCCGCGAGATTGTTCGAACTGGCGCCGGACGCGCCAGAACAGGCGCGCCTGATGATTTTGAACATCGAAAGTCCCGAGCAACTTGCTGATTTTCTCGCGCCCAATCTCAATGTGGATGTCGCGCAAAAGCAGGCGCTGCTCGAAGAGCTGGACGTGGAAAAGCGCGTACAGGCAGTACAGAAGCAGATATCTGCGCAGTTGGAGATCGCTGAGATCCAGCAAAAACTGCAAAAAGATGTGGCCTCGCAATTTTCCGATGCGCAACGACGCGCCTATTTGCGTTCGCAAATCAAGGCGATCCAGCGCGAGCTGGGCGAAGCTGAAGGCGGCGGCGAGGAACAGGCCCAGCAATTGCGTGCCCGGCTAGAGGAAGCCAAGCCGCCGGAGGAAGTGATGAAACAGGCCGAGCGCGAATTGAAACGCCTCGATTTCATTCCCCCGGCCAGCCCGGAATTCTCGGTCATTGTCAGTTACATCGAGATCATCGCCGATCTGCCCTGGAACAAATTGAGCCAGGACAATCTCGATCTCGATCAGGCGCAGAAGATTCTCGATCGCGATCACTACGATCTGGAAAAAGTCAAAAAGCGGCTGATCGAATACCTGGCGGTGCGCAAGCTCAATCCACAGGGGCACGGCGCGATCCTCTGTTTTCTGGGGCCGCCCGGCGTGGGCAAAACCAGTCTCGGTCAATCAATCGCCGACGCGCTGGGCCGAAAATTCGTGCGTATCAGCCTCGGCGGTATGCGTGATGAAGCAGAAATCCGCGGACATCGCCGCACGTACATCGGCTCGATGCCGGGTCGTATCATCCAGGAACTACGCCGTTGCGGCACCCGCAATCCTGTTTTCATGCTCGATGAAATCGACAAGATCGGCGCCGATTTTCGTGGTGATCCAGCCAGCGCGTTGCTCGAAGTGCTCGATCCGCGGCAAAACAATGCGTTTGTCGATCGTTATCTCGATGTGCCGTTCGATCTATCCCAGGTGATTTTCATCGGCACGGCGAATTACATCGATGGTGTCCCCGAACCGTTGCGCGATCGAATCGAAGTGATTTCGCTACCCGGTTACACCGAACGAGAAAAGCTCGAGATCGCCAAGCGATATCTTGTCAGACGGCAGTTGGAGGAAAACGGACTCAAGCCTGAGCAGGTTGAATGGCAGGACGAAGCGCTCCGCCGGATTATTAACGATTACACACACGAAGCAGGCGTCCGCGAGCTCGAACGCCAGATCGCGTCGGTGTGCCGTGGAATTGCGTCCCAGGTCGCACGCGGGAAAACGGAGCATGTAACAGTTACGCCGGAACTTGTGGCGGAAATGCTCGGCCCTGCGAAATACGTGCGTGAAACCAAACTGAAAACGAGCAAGCCGGGCGTTGTCACCGGACTGGCTTACACTCCCGCTGGCGGCGAAGTATTGCACATCGAAGCGACGCGTTATCCCGGCAAAGGGAATATCACGCTGACCGGACATATTGGCGAAGTGATGAAAGAATCGGTGCAAGCGGCGCTAAGTCTCCTTCGCAGCCGCGAAGGCCACCTCGGCGTGAATCCAGAAGATTTTCGCAAGATGGACATTCACGTGCACGTGCCTGCCGGCGCAGTTCCGAAAGATGGCCCCTCAGCGGGAATAGCCATGTTCACCGCCCTTGCCTCTCTCTTCAGCAATACCCCGGTGCGACCGGATGTCGCGATGACCGGCGAAATCACGCTGCGCGGGCTGGTTTTGCCAATTGGCGGCTTGAAAGAAAAAGCTCTGGCAGCGATGCGCGCCGGCATTTCCACGGTCATCATCCCCAAGCTCAACGAAAAGGATCTTGTCGATGTTCCGGAGGAAGCGAAACAGAAACTAAAGTTCATTCCGGTCGAAAACGTTGATGAAGTTCTGGAAGCCGCACTGGAGAAAAATGGCGCCACGGCTCCGTCAGTAACTGACGTGAAGGCCTAATGGGGAGACATCCGCCCGGGAACCTTTATTTCCTGAAGGAGCGTCGGCGGATTGTCGTTTTTTCCGGCGGCTCTTGCAGGAGGGTTCGTGTCGGACGATTTCGCCAGAAGCGACGCTAATGGGAAACAAAGCCTGACAGACAAAAGGTCGCGTTCGAACGTTATGTATTCC
>JAALOD010000081.1 GCA_013372845.1 Candidatus Udaeobacter sp. | reverse complement strand
GAAATTCTGTCCGCATTTTTCACACGAATACTCGTAGGTTGGCATGACTTTCGTGGCTTCCGCTGTGCGGGCAACGCTGGGAAGTCTGCATCAAACAAGCTATAATTCAACCCTGCGGAGCCGATGTGAATTGACGACGGCCTCCGCAAACGCATGCTTATGAGTTCAGCGGAATAAATCTGCACTTAGAAACACATATTCCAGAGGAAGATCACAAATGGCAGAAGAGAAAATCCTTACTAAACACCCACTGGGCAAAAGCGGGAAAAATATCAGCAAGCAAAAATACGAAACGCTTAAGAAGGCCATCCTGTCAGCTTTGAAAAACACGCAGCTCACTCACACACAGTTATTCAATGAGCTCAACAACCGCTTAAGGAGCAGATTTTCAGGGAATATTAGCTGGTACGGAGAAACCGTTAAACTCGATTTGGAAGCTAGAAAAATGATAGAAAGAACGTCTTCAAAACCCCAAAAATATCGACTGAAACGGGCATGACGACCATGGCAACGAAAACAACCAAACGAACCAACTACGGCGTGAAAGAAATCGCGGGCTTGTTTCCAAGCTTGATGGAAATCAAGGACGAATCATTACGGGAAAGGGTCGCGGCGGTATGGAACGAAGCAATTACCACCGGCTGTGGAAGGAAAGGCTGGACCTTTGACGAATTGCGTGCGGTAAAGTTCACGCTGCTGGCCGGCGATATCGACATGACGTTTGTCGAGCATCTCAACTCCTGTGCGCGGCAAAGCATCGCTATCGCGGATGTGTTGGAGAGTTCGTTCCGCTGCGGCATCCCGATCCAGCGCGATCATCTTGTCGCCGGGGCGTTGCTCGCCGACGTTGGCAAACCACTCGAGTACGACAAGGACGCCTCTGGCAAGGTCGTTCAGGGAAAATTTGGTCAGCAATTACGTCATCCATTCAGCGGCGTCGCCCTCGCCCACAAGCATGGTATTCCCGGCGAAGTTCTGCACATCATCGCCACGCACAGCCATGAAGGCGACAAGGTCGAGCGCTCGATCGAGTCAATCATTTTTCATCATGCCGACTTCGTGGACTTCGATATCGCGAAAGTTCTAGGCAAGCAAGCTGCTAAGAAGTGAACTTCGAGAAGTCCACGCGCGCGCGCGTTGAGCGTTGAAAGTTGATGGCCAGAAAAGGCTGGCGGCCATGAACGAGATCGACATTGTGCGCGACATTTCGCATAGGTTCGAGCAAGGCCAAATCCCTTACATGCTTACAGGTTCTATGGCGATGAATTATTACGCGCAACCGCGTATGACTCGCGATATCGACGTGGTAATCGCAATTGCATCGGATGACGTCGATCGCGTGGCCGCGTTATTTCGGCCGGACTACCATGTGAGCGAGGAAAGTATTCGCGAATCGCTGGCTCACGAATCAAGTTTCAACCTGATTCACCAAGAGAGCGTGATCAAAGTGGATTGCATCATTCGCAAAAGCAGCGAGTACCGAAAAACTGAATTTGAGCGACGCCAGAGGATTTCAGTCCGCGATTTTACAACGTTCATTGTGAGCAAAGAAGATCTCATCATCTCCAAGCTATCCTGGGCGAAGGATTCACACTCCGAGATACAACTGGGCGATGTGCGAAATCTGCTCCGGACTGGCTATGATGCGAAGTACGTGGCGCGCTGGACGCGCGAGTTGGAACTAGTTAATTTGTTGAAGGAATGCCTGAAGTGACCGACACGTCGCCAGAAATCGAAAGAATGGTGCGCAACAAGATCATGGCACGCTCTGGCGAGGAACGTTTCATCATGGGCGCGGAAATGTTCGATAGCGCGCGTGAGATGGTAAAGGCGTCCCTACCGAAAAACTTGTCAGAAACGGAAATGCGACGCCTGCTGTTCAAACGCATCTATGGGAAGGAACTTGAGATAGGGCCATATGGGTCGGACGCTGGTTGAGAAGATTGCGGCGCGTCACGCCGATGGACTTGCTCCGGGCACGGCGGTTCGCAGTGGCGATTTCATCTCGATTCGCCCGCGTCACGTGATGACGCATGACAACACGGGTGCCGTAATACCGAAGTTCAAGCAGATCGGGGCGACAGTGGTCGCAGACCCAGCGCAACCGGTCTTTGCCATTGATCACGACATCCAAAACACTTCGCCGGAAAATCTGGCCAAATACGCGAAGATCGAGGCATTCGCTCGTAAACACGGCATTGATTTTTATCCGCCAGGCACGGGCATCTCGCATCAGGTGATGGTGGAACAGGGCTATGTCGTTCCCGGTTCGATGGTGGTAGCAAGCGATTCGCACTCGAATTTGTACGGGGCCGCTGCCGCCCTCGGCACGCCGGTGGTGCGGACCGATGCCGCGAGCATTTGGGCAACCGGCGTCACATGGTGGCAGGTCCCACCCGTGGCAAAGATGGTTCTTAAGGGATCGCTCGCACCAGGGGTAGTCGGCAAGGATGTCATCATCGCGTTATGCGGACTCTTTAACAAAGACGAAGTGCTTAATCACGCCGTCGAGTTCGTAGGCGACGGCGTCACGAATCTTCCAATGTCCGCCCGCATGACCATTGCCAACATGACAACCGAATGGGGCGCTCTCGCGGGCGTGTTTCCGTTCGATGAAGTGACAGTGAATTATTTACGCTCGCGCGTCCCCGAGTTCACGAACCCGAAACGCCCGGGAACGCGCGGTCCGACGAGCCGCTCTGGTTACACAAACGCCGATATCGACGAATGGTGGAAGAATCGAAGCGAAATTACCGCTGACTCTGACGCGGAATACGCGATCGAGCTGGAGCTGGATCTTGCGACTGTCGTTCCGCACGTGTCCGGGCCCAACGAAGTCAAAACCATGGTATCGCTGCCGGAAATGGAACGGAAGCACGTGCCTGTTCAGAAAGCGTATTTGTTATCGTGCGTGAACGCGCGGTTCGAAGATTTGCACGACGCCGCAGAAGTGGTCCGCGCCCGAGGCGGACGCGTGGCTGATGGCGTCGAATTTTATCTCGCTCCGGCGAGCGCCGAAGTGCAGGCCAGATCGGAATCGAACGGCGATTGGCAAACTCTATTGGGCGCAGGCGCGATTCCGCTACCGCCCGGTTGTGGCGCATGCATCGGACTGGGACGCGGTCTGGTGCAAAAAGGCGAAACCGCGATCAGCGCGACCAATCGCAATTTCAAAGGGCGCATGGGCGACCGCGACGCGCTTGTCTATCTCGCCTCGCCCGCTGTCGTCGCTGCCAGCGCCCTGGCTGGATTCATTTGCGCGCCGACAAATTTCAGCGAGCGCCCAGCCGGCACCGCGATCCGACGCCCTGAAAAAAAATCAACGCCCGCAGGATCGGTGCAAATCATGAAAGGTTTCCCTTCCAGCGTGCGCGGTCGTGTTCTGTTTATCGACAAAGACAATTTGAACACCGACGGCATCTACGCTGGCAAACATACTTATCGCGACGATATGAGGCCCGAGCAGATGGCGACGGTTACATTTGAAAATTACGATCCGAACTTCAACGCGCTCTATCAGCGCGGCGATGTCGTGGTCGCCGGATTCAACTTCGGAACCGGCTCGAGCCGCGAACAAGCTGCCACGGCGCTCAAGTATAAAGAAATTCCGTGCGTAATTGCCGGTAGCTTCTCGGAGACCTATAAGCGGAACGCGTTCAATAACGGGTTCGTGGTGTTCGAGTGCCCCGGACTAGTAACGCATCTGCGTGCTGCGCTCACTAATCGCGCGGCCACTACGGTCGGGCCGGAAATCACGATCAATTACGCGAAATCAATCCTGAATGTCGATGGAAAATCATTCTCGTTTCCGCCGCTGAGTCCTGCTGCGCAGGAGTTGATCGTCGCCGGCGGCGCTGAAAACCTGGTCGCAAGTCGGTTGCGCGCGAAATCGTCTGCGGGCTAATGCGGGCAAAGCCAACCGGGATCAGCGATCCCGGCTACAACACCGCAGCGGCTGAACGGGTCGCGTTTTGCAACTAGATTTGTATTGGCGCGACGCGCCTATGATGCGGCATGAAATCCGATTTGCCGTCGAGGTGGTTCTGGCGGAGGCGCAAGAAGCGGCAGAAGTTTTTGGTAAATCTCTCGCAGAGCGGTGTCGTGTTCCAATAGCGATTTATCGATCTCAGCAAGGCGCTTCAGAATCGCCGCGTTTGCCGCCAGTTTTTCACGCTGCTCAATGAATGCGCGAATGACATAGACGCTCATCGCAATCGCGCGATCCGTTCGCAGTACGTTTGCGGCTTGGAGAGCGCCGTGTTCGGTGAACACCCATGGGCGATACCGAATGTTTCGCCGGGATGTGGTCGCAATTTGCGACCGCATGGGCTGCGAACGACTGGATCCGGTCGCAGATTGCGACCGGATGGTGTCCCTGCTTGATCGGCCTTCGTCTAAGGTCGCAATTTGCGATGTTAAAGCTGCAAATTCTTCGGCGGTGAGTTGAAAGGCGAAGTCTTCGGGAAAACGCTTCCGATTGCGTCGAAACTGTTCATTGAGGCGCCTCGTGGGCACCCCGTAAACCGCAGCGAGGTCGCTATCGAGCACCACCTTCTGTTGACGGATCGTCAGAATTCTAACGTTTGGGGGTTTATTTCTCATACGCCTCAGGGCAGCGGTTTATCGTTCTCTACTAATCAAGCGTCGGGAAGATATCAATTGTCGGGTGGCGCGCTGGATGCGATCTCAATTTGTGACCGCATACCGCTGATGCGGTCAGCGCCAAAGGCGCGTCCTCATAATAGCCTGGGGCACAGCCCCAGGATTCATGATCCGGTGGCGAAGGAGCGCTGAAAGCGCGAGTCAAAGCATCTTGGTCTAGCCGATCCTCCACGCGATGGTCATGGAATGAATCGCGCTTTCAGCGCTGGTGCGGTTTAATACTGATGGAGTCCTGGGGCGCTGCCCACAGGCTATGGCTGATTATTGCGCCGTCAGCGCTAAACAGACAGACGATCCCAAGTCGCTGCTACTTGCCGATGGCAACTACCCCGATAAAGTCGCCTTTCTATGGCCAAGTACAGAATTGCATGGATGCCGGGTGACGGCGTTGGAAACGATGTGATGGAGGCGACGCGGATCGTGCTCGATCGAATGAAATTTGATGCCGAATACGTGCCCTGCGATATCGGCTGGGAATTTTGGTGCACCGAAGGCAACGCTCTTCCTGATCGCACAGTGAAGGCGCTCAAGGATACGACGTGCGCGCTGTTCGGCGCGATCACCAGCAAGGCGCAGGACAAAGCGAAAGAGGAATTGAGCCCGGAACTCAAGGGCAAAGGATTGAGCTATTTCTCGCCCATCGTGGGGTTGCGGCAGTTGTTCAACCTCCGCACGAACATGAGGCCGTGTAAAAGTTATCCGGGTAATCCGTTGAATTATCGCGGGACACAGATCGCGAATCCCAGTGGCGCGGATGTTCCGATCAATCAGGTCGTGTTTCGTGAAAATACCGAAGGCATGTACGGCGGCGTGGAGTTTTTCCCGTTGCCGGAATCGGTTTACACGGCGCTTTGCGCCAACCCGAAGATGAAGAAGTGGAAAGACAAAGCAGGACTCGAGAATATCGCGCTCTCCACACGGATCATGAGTAAGCAAGGTTGCACGAACATTTGCAAACAAGCCTTCGAGTTCGCCAAAAAAACCGGACGCAAGCGTGTCACGCTGATCGAGAAACCAAATGTACTGCGCGAAACCGGCGGCTTGATGATGCGTTGTTTCCGCGACGTGGCCAAGAGTTACCCCGATATTCGCGCGGACGACGCGAACATCGACGCCATTTGCATGTGGATGTTCAAGAATCCACAGGATTACTCGGTGCTGGTGGCGGAAAATATGTTTGGCGACATCGTCAGCGATTTGTGCGCCGGCCTGGTCGGCGGACTTGGCTTCGCGCCGAGCGCGAACCTGGGCGACAACTACGCCGTGTTCGAACCGACACATGGATCGGCGCCGAAATACGCTGGCCAATACAAGGTCAATCCCATCGCCATGCTTTTGACTGCAAAGCTGATGCTGGACTGGCTCAAGGAAACAGAAATGGCCACGCGGCTTGAATCCGCAATTGCTCGCGTGATCGCGGAAGGCAAGGTGCGCACATACGACATGGGCGGACAAGCTTCCACACTTGACGTAGCCAAAGCCGTCGCCGACTACGCCAGTTAGTTACTCTGAGCCTGGGCGATACTGAAAGCACCCATCGGTTTCGCATCAGGGTGCGGCTCCCTTTTCATTACATCATTTTCAATGTATCGGCGGAATTCGTCGCCAAACATGTAAGCTCGCTCTTTCCAGAATGTCTTGCCGCCTGGTGCGCAGACGAGATTCATGATGACAAGCTCCCAACCCATCCATAGCGGCGACGCGAGCAGTCCCTCGCGCCACTTCAGAAATGCATTCTGCGTGTAAGACAGAAACGCCATAAAGGTTGCGACAAACCGAACTCTCTCCTTTTCAGAAAGCGATCCGTAGTCACGCAACCCTTTCGCCACGATTTGGGCAAGCTCATCATCGGCCGCGACCAGATGGTACCATTTGGCAAAGTGCTCGTGCACGGTCTGGGCGGTAGCGGATCGAACTGCGTTTGTGTTCTGTCGAATTTGCAACGCGACGTAAATCAGCGAAATCACGACCGCAAGCGCGCCGATTACCTGTCCGAGATTGGCGAGATCGTTGAGCGTCATTGGTTCCGCTGTCGCTGAAGAGTGCGAATCTAGTCCAGGTAAATCGTCCCTTCGCTGACCAGGACGGCTGCGCCTCCTATCCGAGTCGTTTGGACGACGCCATCCTTCTTTTCCGCACGGGCGATGAGTGTACTGGGTCGCCCCATCTCGACTCCCTGGGCGATTCGCCAACTGAAACTCCCGTTGGAATCCTGGCTGTAGTGAGCCAGCAGTCCGGCGAGTGCACAGTTAGCGCTTCCAGTAGCTGGGTCTTCAGGAACCCCGCTCAAGGGCGCGAACATCCGGGCACGAATATCAAAACCGTCGGTGCCCCGCGTGTAAAGGTACACATCGGGCATCACGTCTTCCGCAGCCAGAGCTTCAAATCCGCTCATGCTGATGCGCGCGCGTTCGAGCACCGAGCGGTCTCTTAGCTCAACCATGATAAAAGGAAGGCCCACAGACGCCACCTGCGGACCGTGTGTTTTGGTGACGATCTCCTGTGAATCGATAGCGATTGCGGCTGCCACAAGCTCCACGGGCAGAGTTTTGCCGAAAGAAAGAGCCTGAGGAGCAGTCAGCTCACACGATGCAACTTCCCCGCCGATCTCCTGGATCGTGACCGAAACCAAACCGCTCTGCTCTTCAAAAGTGACGGTGAGCGAAGACTTGATCTCGCCGAACTCGCCGGCGCTGGCGAGCACGAATGCGGTTCCGACGTTTGGATGTCCGGCAAACGGAATCTCTCTGGCGGGGGTGAAGATTCGGACGTGGCGCGTGTGACCCGCCCTCCCCGGAAGTACAAACGTGGTCTCCGAGAAGTTGAACTCACGCGCGATCTCCTGCATCTGCTGTGTCGAGAGGCCAACCGCCTGGGGCAGCACGGCCAACTGATTTCCACCGAAGCGCGTCTCGGTGAAAACATCACAAGTGTAGTAGCGGTATTTCACAGCGCTTTCAAATTCCTGAACCGATGAAAGTAAGCAAAAAACGTTTGCGAATTCTGTTAACTTGTCACCCGTCACTCGCCACTCTTATTACCGTTCTAACGTGATCAATGGAATCCTGAATGCGTCGAGTGACGCGTTGACTTGTTCTGCATCGAGATCGACAAAGCGCAAAGCGTCTGACGGAAAACGAAGTTTGCCGCTCCGGGCCAACTCGATCAGCGTCGGAAGTTCAGCCGCCAGATGATCGGACACGCCGATGATCTCGACCTCTTGTTGATCAATTCCGTGTACGGAAAGATCGACATCGACTCCGCGTTAATCCGACAAGCGCGGCACGACCTAGCGCGCCCAAACATCGGACAGCTTGCTGCATCGTCTTCGCCGATCCGATCAACTCCAGCGAAACATCCGCGCCCTTTCCTTTCGTCGCGTCCATGATTTGTTCGATGGATTTCCTATTTGCGTCGATCGCGACAGCTCCAAGCGTTTCGATTGAAGCAAGCTTGGCCGGATTGATCTCGACGACGAAGATCTGGTCGCAGTCAAACGCTCGGGCCAATTGCAACGCCGAAAATCCCAATCCACCGAATCCAAAATTGCGATCGACTCACCGCTTGAGTCGCGCCTTGTTCAGCGCATGAAGCGCCGTCGCCGATGAACACATCATGATCGCAGCAATCTCGAACGGAATCTCACCGGGGAGCACGAATGCATTCCTGCCGGGAACCTTGACGAATTCCGCATATCCCCCATCCCGATGCTTACCGATCATTTCTCCGGTACGGCAAAACTGTTCCAACCCGCGAACGCAGAACTTACAACTTCCACAGTGAGCCAGATAATGTACGCAAACACGATCGCCGGACCTGACGTGGTTGATATCGGCGCCGACTTTTTCGATCCAGCCTGCGATCTCGTGCCCAAGCGTTACAGGCAAATGGTCAATCCGGGAAATGCCGGCGCGATAATGTTCGTCCGAATGACAGATCCCGCACGCCGCAACCCGGATCAAAACGTCGGATGCACCGATTTCCGGACGATCAACCTCCGCTTCCTCCAGCGGTTTTCCGACCTGCGTGAGTCGCACCGCTCGCATGCATTCAACGAACCAGTGCGTCCAGCTCTCTCACGTCTAGCCCGGCTTCGCGGTAATGCTTTCGAGTCAGCTCGAGGAGCGTGAATCCATCCTCGTACGCAGTAAAGCCGCCGTTTGTCGATTTATCTAAATAAATAAGTCCCCCTTCGACCACGAAGAAGGCCATCATTGGTCCAGGTGAATCTTCCGTGATAACCAGTGTGTGCGCTTCGCCGGCTGGCTCGTAAATGTAGGTTCCAGGCTTTGCAATCCAGTCATGCTCCAGGTATCGCCAGTGACCCCGCATCGTATAGCCATGAACAGTGCCAACATGGTAATGAGTTCCCACCATCGACCCGGGAAGACCTTTCAGAACGAGACTGAATCCTCCGGACGTGACGTTAAAGCAACAGGGCTGGAACCAGACACCATCTGCATAGGGAACCCAGAGACGGTCGTCATCGAGGTTGGTGTTGGTAATGAAGTGTTCGCGGCTCCTTTGATTCGGATCGAGACCGTCGGTGAAATTGCTGAAGGCAGTGATCGGCATATATCCCCTTCTAGTGCGTCAGTAATTGAGTGTCACTCCTACTTTTTCTCAGATGGCGCCGGCCGGGAAGTGTGCGATTTCCAGGCGCAGCCTTAATATCCCTCGCGCCACGGCGGGCCAACCTCGTTGCTGGGGCGACATCAGCGCGATCAGCTTTTCGTTGTGCAATGAAGCCGCCTACTTCGCTTCGCGCCGGAAATCATACGCCTGCCCATCGTCAAGGGTGATGCGCAATACGGCGGGCTTGCCGCCGGCGTCCGATTGGAATTGCGCCAATCCATTCGGTTCGTCGCCAAGGTTCTTGGCCACTGCGGCGAAACGTCCACTCGGCACCAGACGGACAGCGAAGATGTCGCCGTCCCATGGTTCAAGCTTGAACTGAGCGCCAGTAGCCTGAATTTCCACAATCAGCGCGTCGCGCATCAGCCTTGCCAGCTGTTTCGTCCCATTTTAGAGGCGCCGGCGCGAACGCTTTCGATGCTTGTATCGCCTCCATCAGCGTCTTCACGATCGATGGAAGGATTGAGTGCGATCGAGGACCCAGCCGCGCATCAGAACCGACGTTGGTTTCCTGACTGTAACGCCGTGTCGAGAACCGATCGCAGCTCGTCGTCCCGCCAGACGTTGCCTGGCGTTTGCTGCCAGCCGGAATGTCGTTCAGCCTTTAGGTGCCGCCAGACTCCTTCCTGCGTGCGTTCGACTGAAGCGCTATCCGATGGAATTGAGTGCCGCGCCGCCGAAACGTAAGGGAAGTTGTGTAGGACGGCGACGGTGAGGTGACGGTAGCCTCGGCATGATTATGCGCGATGGCGCGGCTGACGTCCTTCATGCCAGGGTTCGAGCAATCCTGGCGCCCGATCGCCGATGACCGCCGGAGTTAGTATCAGAACGGCTCACCGCTCGACGTCAAATTCGCCGCTTCATGTCGAGCGTAGGCGGCAGCCGAGCGTTGATCTCGAAGACGGAATTGCGTGACCCAGGTCTGAACTGGAATCGATAAGACGACACCCGTCCATTTAATGCGATCGTCTCGAGTCGTTGCGAGAGCGTTCGACCGATCCCGGGTATGGCCACCTCTGCTGCGACTGACCTTTGCATAAACGTTTGAGTCGTCGCACCCGGGATCGAGGCCTCATTCCGCTCTGATGCCAGATCAGGCGACCGAGCGCTCAAAGCGGTCGGCGTGTTCGGTCGCGTAGCCAGAACGCCGACGATAAGAAACGAATATTTTTGTGACAACTGCGCGACGCGTGGCTTTGTCCCAAACCTGTGCGCGTTACCTGGTCGCTCCAGTTCAAAACCACCATGCTTGCACTCCTTTCACATGAATTCGTTCCACAATGGCTTTATTAGCGAGCGCGGAAAACCGAAGGAAGAACAAAAACAAACGTCTGCAATAACACGCGTGTGCTACGCAAGGCGGCGACGTGATCGGCGATCAGAGACATTAAACATCGCGCTGCTTCGCTCGGCCAATTTCACCAACGTGAACAATGCGTTGTTGACCGGCACCGGCACGCCTACCTCCGCGCCGCGACGCACGATGTATCCGTTCAATGCGTCGATCTCTGTCACCCGCTCGCGATTTAAATCCTGCGCAGTCGATGAGAACGCGTCCGCCATTTGCGTCGCGATTTCCATCGCTGCGGCAATCCCGGATTCGCGATCGCGCACGCCCGGCAAAACGACGCCAGCCGCCCGAGCCACCGCCAACACTTCATCGACGACGTCCTCCATCAGCTTTTTTGCATTGTCGTCTTGCATAATTTCGCCATATCTCACCCGCCCTAACGCAGAGATCGCGTTCAGCGCGCAATTGCACAGTAGCTTCACCCATAGTTCGCCTTCGATATTCTCCGAGATTCGGCACGAAATGCCTGCGCGATCGAAAACGTTTGCTACTTCTGTTGTTTTTTCCGATGGCGGCCCAATGATCAAATCACCACGCGCCAAATGCTTCACGCGACCCGGCTCCGGTGCGGAAACTGCGACATAAACCACAGCAGGTACGGAAAGAATATTCGTTGCAGCACGAACACGCTGCGCATTATCCACGCCGTTCTGCAAGCAAACGACAGTCGCATCCGGCCTAACGAATGGAGCCATTTGTGCCGCGGTTG
Organism: Candidatus Udaeobacter sp.; assembly: GCA_013372845.1. GTDB lineage: Bacteria > Verrucomicrobiota > Verrucomicrobiia > Chthoniobacterales > UBA10450 > Udaeobacter. Next base: position 4,058 of record JAALOD010000081.1, on the reverse strand, counting down.
CTGAGGTAGCATGTGCTTTTACGCAAAACAGAATCAGCGAGCAATCTCGGACCGCGCTCATATCGGTTGTCACCGTGCCTACGATTCGCTGCTGGCCTTCCGATTTGTCCAGAACAAGGCCTTTCGCGTTCACGGCGTCCACGAAATGTTTTCGCCCGATGAAAACAGTTGGTGCGCCCGCGCGGGCTAAGATCCCACCGAAGTAACCGCCAACGGCTCCGGCGCCGACAACGGCGATTCGCGGCCAGTCTCGAACTTCGCTCATCAGATATCTTTGGGCAGCCCGGTTTCGCTCAAGTTATACGTTGAATAAGCCGTAGGCTTGTCGCCCCTGGCGATAATCGCGTCGATGACACGGCCAAACTCTTCCGTGTGCCAATGCCTTCGCGTCTCCCACCATTGTTGCGTACCGGGATAGGCGATCACATCGCTCATCGTTCGCTCAACCTCGCCCCATAAGGACGCGTTGAGCACGCCGTCGCGATGCGAAAAATACATCGCCTGAAAATTTTTGAAGAAGCGATTGAGGAAGGAGCTAAACCTGAGCTTGGAAACAGCGTCGAGGTCATTGAAAGACTGCACCCCGCGAAGATAAATCGCACAAAAGTCGGCATTATCATGAAAGGACCTGGTAAGATCGCCCCACTGGGAAGTCAGGGCGTTTACTGCTGCGTGTCGTCGTTCCTTGGTTTGCTCGCGGATCTGCACGGCCAGGTAAATAAGCGATGGGATTCCGATGCATACCGCCGCCAATTGCCCAATCGCCGCCAGCATTTCCCAATTCATATGCTACTGCGGAGTAGATTCGCGCGGAGCGATACCAAGCGCTTTTTCGATCGCCGCCGGGTCATACACCTTTCCGCCTTTGATTACCGTGGTGATCTTGTCGAGGTCCCGGATGTTCTGCGTCGGGTCCCCATCCACGAGAATCATGTCAGCCAGTTTTCCAGGGGCAATGACGCCGCGGTCTTTGTCCACACCCATTACCAACGCCGACGCCAATGTTGCCATGCGCAGAACTTCAGACGGCGCAATGCCAGCGCGCGCGTAAAGTTCGAGCTCATGTGGAGCTGTAACCCGCCAGCGCATCGGTCCGGGATAATCGTCACACCCGCGTCGTGAATTGCCTTGAGTAAGCGCAACATCGCCGGGAACGCTTCGTGATAAGCTGCCTGCTTTGTCTGGCGGAATTTCGAGGGCGCCGCTTAGCATTGCGCGCCGGATCTGAGGCGGAAAACGAGGCACGATTTCTTCCAAACCAGGCGTGATCGCGCTGGGGTCGCGCAAAAGGCGTTCGAAGGCGCTCATCGTCGGATCCAACACTGTGTGATGTAGCCGAGAAAATCGATGAATTCGCGCACCTCCGGTTTGTCGGGCGAAAATTCGCGGGCGTGCTCGGCAACCTTGATGAAGGATCACGATTGCGCGTCTCTTTTACTTCAGGGAACAGGAAGTTGAGGACGATGAAATTGAGATGCGAATTTCGTCAGCGCCGCCTTCGACGAATTGGCGGGCTGACATAAAGCGGGCACATGTCCGCTTACACGGAGACCTCGGCATGCGCGTGATCGGCGATGACCGGAACCAGCTCCGGTTTGATTGAAGAATAAATCTTAATTTGGGCGTAGCCGTGGTCGGCATACCAATCGACGTCCTGAATCGCCTGCTCTGCTGTGTCGACCCGCATCTTGGTGGGACCCGCAAGTTCTCCGGTGCCATCGATAATTCCCGCTTTCAGAACACGCGGCCCCAGCTCACTGCCGTTGTCGAACCGCGCGACGCGTTCAAGAAACGTATCAGTGTCGTTCGCCATATCGCGCGCGCTCGTGACGCCATTGGCGATGTCGAGCGCGCCATCGTTGTCGCTAAAATGCTGATGATTGTCCCACAACCCGGGCATCAGGAAGCGACCCTTCGCGTCGATGATCTCCGCGTTTGTGGATGGTTTAATATCGGCATCCGGTCCGACGCGGACAATGCGTTCGCCGCTCACCACCACACTCGTTGCCGGGGTGACACTGAGATCGCGTGGATCGAACAACCGCGCGTTGCGAATGACCAGGTCGCTACGCGGAACGTGCGCGAGAGCGCGAGCAATGCGCTCCGACCACCCGGCATCAGTTTTTTGCTGCGCGTCGCGCAATCCCGAGATGGAAGACTCGGAACCATCCGGCACGACCGAAAACCACGACGACACAGATGCCGATGCGCCATTATGATCTAACCAGATCGTTTGCGGCGAAAATCCGAGACCAGTGATGCGATATTCGGTGAAAACATTATTGCCGGAAGTCACTTTACTTGCCTGTTCAATCGTTGCCTCGCCGGCAGGCAGAAGCGGCAGTTTGTGGTTCGGTGCCTTCAATAACGCGCGTGCCAGCACAGCGAAGATCTCCGGCGGCGAATTCATCGGCAGGTAGAAAGCTTCGCCAGAAATGGCTTGATCGCCTTGTTCGCTGCGATTTTTCCAGCTCGCCCGACCGTCCTTTATTTCGAAATGTTCTTCGACCGGCGCCTTCATGTAATCATTGCCATGGCCGTCGTAAACGATGGGCACGCCCGCACTGTCCAGCTTCCAGGTTGCAGTGATGTGATCGCCGCGGCCGCGATCGTTGTAGGAGTATTCAGCGCGTACTGTGCCGTCGGGCTGGGCCTCGACGGTTTGGGTGCCAGCCGCGTTACCCTGGATAATGATTTTGTCAGTGCGTTGTTTTGCCGAGAGGCGCCCGCCTTCGGGCCGCAACAATTGGTAGGCAAGCAGACCAAAGGCAATGACCGCTGTGCCAATAACAAACGTGAGAAACTTCCGTTTGCTCCAGTAGGGAAGCGATTCGCCCGGCGTAACGTCCGCTGTTCGTTTCATTCCCTCCGGCGTCATTTCAAAGGACCACGAAATGATTACGGCAAGAATGAAACCGAACACCAGCAATCCGATGAATGCCGTCATGACCCATGAAGGCGCGTCGAACATGGGCAGAAAAATCCAAGCGGCTTGAATCAACAACCACGCGACGACCGCATATGCGAGCGCGACCTTATCAACGTGGCGCCGCTTCAGCTCGGAAAAGAAAGACACTTTGCGCTCGCTCATAGCGGCGTTGGCAAACCTACCTTCTCAACCATGATTTTGTAGCGGGGATCGCTGCGCAAACCGCGCATCAGCGGATCGATCAAGAGACTGAGCAGTCCAGTGTCATGATTATCATAGGAAATTTGCAACCACTCGAAGGCCTTGTCCGTTTCACCGCGCCAAGCGTAAACCTCAGCAATCTGGTACGCCAGCAAGTTTCTGTCATTCGCGACCATGTCGGCCAAAGCCGCGTCCGCGGCCGCTCGATCCCCTCGCGCGTAATATGCAAGCGCGAGTTCGAAACGATGATAGCCTTCGTTAGGCTCAAGTTGTGCTTCCCTTAGAGCCTCCTCCCCATCACCACGCAGGACTGCCGCCACGACTTGCCACCGGTGGTTGCCTGCGCCGGCCGGTTGCAGCTCTGCAGACTTCCGCGCCTCTGCATCAGCCTCCTCGAGTTTTCCTTCGGCCAGCAAGATGCGGGCGAGATTCCCTCGTGCTAGAAAAGCGAGCGGATCAAGTTCAATTGCCTGGCCAGCCAGTTTCTCGGCTTCTGCTATTTGATTTACGTAGATTAATACGCGCGCCAGCAGATCGTTCGCGGTCGGATTTGCCGGCGCGAGCTCTCTCGCACGCTTTAGTTCGGCGAGGCCTTCCGCAAATTTCCATTCCGAAAAAAAACGAACCCAACCCAAAGCCGCATGCGCCTCGGCGAGATTAGGGCCAACCGCGACAGCCTTCTCGGCGTCCCTTTTTGCCGCAGCCCAGGCCTCCTTCTTATGCTCGGGATTCAAATCGCCGATGAAGGTCCAGGCTTCAGCGCGCTCCGCATAAGCCAGGGCGTAATCCGGATCAAGTCGAATCGCCTCATCGAAGAAGCTGATCGCCTTGCGATAATCTTCCACATTTCGCCGTGCGAAATAAAAATGGCCCTGTAGATACGCGTTGTGCGCTTCTGCATTTTGCGTCGACGCGTTGGTAGCGGGGG
>JAALOD010000080.1 GCA_013372845.1 Candidatus Udaeobacter sp. | reverse complement strand
GCTGGGTACGGCTCTCGGTGCGCTTGGTATGGCGCGGCGCTTTCTGAAAAGATAAGCAACCTAGACAAGTTTCCCGACACAAGAGTGGCCGTCCTTTTTAGGCGGCCACTTTTGCTTTGTACCCCAAGACGGCAGAACGATTTTGATGGGCGCGGCCTTCTTCGACAACCGATGTCGGGGAAGGTTGCTTTCGCTACAAGCCATTGTCATGAAATATGCAGCCGTGTAGCCACAGCTTTGCGGTGACGTGCTGGCAGGGACCAACGAGCAACCCGCTGGAGCGCGTGGACATCGATCTTCGTGCAGCTCCGGTTCGGTAAGAGGCGAGGCGGCGACAGCCGTTTATGAGCCCGTTGCTGGACTTCCAGTTCCCATCCCGGCTAGATTCCATCTCATAAATCGGAATGGAAATCTGGCAGGGCGCGCTGGGGATGTGAGGCAATTCTGCCTGATTCGGCAATTAGTAAGTGATTTTGCGTTATCTCAGAAGTGATGACCCGCCCGTGGTCTATTCTTGTTGAGCGGTTGAAAATTTGGCGCCCGCAAAAGTGGTAACGCCTATCAGCGAGTCTTATTTATCGCTTCCGGGTCGCGCAGCGGTAAGCCTCTTCTATAGTGGGCAATGTTCGATTGAAGATCTTCTGCCAAAGCAGTGTTGCCCTGGGCAAAGGCCATCTGCGAAGCTTGTTGCGCCGTCTCGATAGCCTCAGCGAATCGGCCGGTTTCCGCGTAGCCTGCTGCCAGCGTTCGAAGAATGATTGTTACGTTCGTGTCGTTCGCGTTGCCGGCGTACTTGATTGCTTTTTTTGCTAACTCAACCGCCTTGGCGCCATCCCGCAATGACGCATCCGGAGAAGTGGCAAACACCCATGCCAGGTTGGATTGGGCATTCATACCATCTGGCCTGATTTTCAGACTTTCCTTCCAATGAGTAACTGCCTCGTTCACTCGTCCTGATCGGAAGAGGCCAAGGGCCAGTGTGTCGTGCGCATTGGCGTTGCGAGGTTGGATTTTCAATGCCTCTTCAGAGTGGGAAATCCCTTCGTCGACCCGATCGCGCTTGAGAAGGAAGTCGGCTAGAGCAGCATGCGCGACATCGTTGTGAGAGGTAACGGCGAGCGTGTGAGTCCAGAGCGTTTCGCTGTCACGCCAGTACGTGTCCTGGGTCCAAGCCAACCACATAAGAGCGGCAATTACTATTGCGGCAGCGGCGACCAGGATCTGACGGCGGTAGCGCCACGCCATAGACAAATCCGCGATAGTCCAAGTCACGATCAGATAAAGGCCGATCTGCGGGAGGTACGTGTAGCGGTCTGCTCGCGCTTGAGCTCCTACTTGTATGATCCCGATTACTGGCATAAGCATTCCCAAGTACCAGAACCATCCGGTGATCAAGTATCGATGCTTCTTACCAAAAGCCAGCACAACTGCTGTGACGCCAGCTAAGAATGCGGCGGCGCCCGCCGCTTTCCAAAGTGCCAGCCGATATTCCGGTTGCGAATAAGCGATCGCGGGATGCGGATAGACGAGCGCCAGTTGGATCGGCCAAACCATCTGCCAGATATAGGCGACATAGCTCACAAGCGCGTTACTGATTCGCCCCAAGAGCGGTAAATTCTCCGCGGAGCTAACGGCCTGCCTTTGAGCGAAGAGCGTGATTAAGGAGGACACGGCAGAGAGAGCTAGTAAAGGAATCTTTTCCAGAATCAGTCGCGTCCCAATCGACTGTTGGCTCCAAGTTCCACGTTTCGATCCGATCGGAGAAACGTTCGTGAAGCGTTCGAGCGGCCAGTAGTCCAGCAGGAGAAGCACGAGCGGAAGTGTTACAAGCATCGGCTTGCTCATGAGGCCAAGCGCGAAGAGCAACCCAACAGCCAGATAACGGATCCCTGATGGCTCCCGGACGTAACGGACATACGCGCCTAGCGTGAGCATGAAAAACACACCGCTGAGGACATCTTTGCGTTCTGCGATCCACGCCACCGACTCCACTCTCAGCGGATGAATTGCAAATACCGCCGCAACAAAGGCGCTGCGCCAGAATGCGCCCGTCATTTTCTGGAACAGAAGAAAAAGCAGGACCACACCGATAGTGTGCAGTAGAACATTAGTGAAGTGGTGGCACCCAGCCCGCTGTCCAAATAACTGACAGTCTAGCATGTGCGAGATCGAAGTAAGCGGATGCCAGTTCCCGGCATGCGAATGTCTGAAAGCCCAGAGAACCCCGGTTAAAGTTAAACCTGTGATTATTTGCGGATTTTCAAAAACATATAGTGGATCATCAAAGCTAACAGACGGGTGGTGCACCGTTTCTCCGAATACAAGCCACGTAATCGCTACCAGGAAAGCAGAAACACCAAGAGTGGTCGCACGCTGTGCCGGGACGCGGTAAGCGGATTTTTTGCCGTCGCGGGAGCCGGTGGCCATTGTTTGTGGTTTTGGGCCGAGGCGTTGCTCGAAGGTTGATAATGGGAATGCCTCTAAAGTATCTACACTCTATTTGAATGTAGAGACGATCGCCAGTCCAGCGCGCGGTAGTTCTGTTTACTTTTAAGTGGAGTGATCCTCCCTTGCGTTTCCAACGGCAAAGTTAGGAGCGCTGCGACTCCCCCCGCGGGTTTGCTCTTGGACAGAGAAACGCGATGAGGCCGTCACGTCCCTATGGCTTGCCTGCTTTTTCATTGGAGCCAGCTTGGGTGACACTTAAAGAATCACCTGGACGCTTCACACTAAATTTAAATGGGTGCGGTCGTCTGTAGCGCGAAACGCTGGTGACCTGGCACTCCGGCGCCGGCAGCGCACCAAGTCCGGAAAATTCGTTGGAATACCTTACAAATTCGTCGGAATGCCTTACGATTTTGTGTGCCGTTGCCCTGATAACCAGTGCCAAATACCCCAAAATTTCGCCGTCGTAAGTCGTCAATAAGCAAAAGCTTATGAGATTTTGTGGCAATCCACAGCACAATTGGCATTGCGGCTGCTTACTCTGGAGACATAACATGACAAAACATATGCAAACAAAAATTGTTCCCTCACAGAAAATGCTGTTGTTCGCAGCTGCCGTTTGCGCGGCGCTGTTTACGTTTGGCCAGAACGCCGACGCTAATCGAATTCCGATGCCCCCAGTCGCGACCCCGTTGGGGATGCAGGTTACAGCGACCAGTAGTCCAAACCTTCTAGGCACGGTGATCCCAGGGTTACTTGGCAATGGTGGCCAAGCAGCCCGCGACGCGCTCATGACGAATAACTTAAGGCCGATGGTCCTTGGAGCCCATTCGGGACCAAACCCGGGGAGCGCAGCCCACCCCTTCTATTCGCGTTCCCTTAATGCCTTTAATCCGCTGCCGGCGGCCACAACCACGAATGCTGTGATTGCCAGCGGGCTGAGTGGAGGTACAGGCAATGTGGCCATCGACCTGTCAAAATATGGGACATATCAGTACCTGGTAGCCGCGTATGACGGTCCAAACGGCGGCGTCGCCGTGTGGGATATCGCCGGTCTAACCGGCACTATTACGATATTCGGCTTCGCTCATCCCGAGATAGTGGGCCCACTACACTTACGCACAGGCAATCTCCTGGGAGCTAACTCAGGCCAATACCGAATTACCGGCTGGACGCTGCTCAACCAAACCTCGCCCCCCTCGGTTCCGGATGGTGGTGCCACGGTAATGCTGTTGGGCGCGGCTCTGGGCGCCTTGGGTGTAGCGCGGCGTTATTTACTGCGTGCTTAAGCTAAGCGTGCCGGGGCTTAGCAAAGCTCGTGCAGGGTGGCCGTGTCCTCTGAACGGCCACCTTCGCGTGTACACTTAGCTCGCACGGGTCGCTGCGGTTTTTGAGAACTCGCGCCCGGCGCGATGGGACATTCCACACAAATCACAATCTGTGGAAGCGCTCGATGGTCGATCCTATTACTCCTGATCGTAGTGCAGAATCTTTCTGCAGATCTGTGTGCAACGAGGAGGTTTCTGGTCGACGCAATCAGCCAGAATCGCGGCTTCTTTTGTCCCTACTGGCCAAGCAGTTATGCCGCTCGCTCGATCAGCCGTGGTTCGGGCGAAAGCACTTGCGTTGTTGAAATCTCCATTACAACAGGTCGGCCAAGAAATTCAAGGAGAACTCGAATTCGTTCTCTCGCAGGCAACAGATGAGTAACCACAGCTTCCAGACCTCGAAAAGGCCCTTCGATAATCTCAACCGAATGGCCAACTTTGAGCGAGGAATCGACAGTCACAACCTCGTCTTCACCTACTCTGGACCGAAGCCCCGACACAATATTCTCCGGTAGCGTTGCCAGGTGATTTCCAAAGTGGACGATTCCCTGGACGCCGTGGGACGCCTCGACAGCGCGGTGTTGCTCCGAATAGACGAATTTGGCGAAGAGATAGCCGGGAAACATGGCCTCGACGAACCAGACCGGCCCTCTCTGGGTCATCTTGCGGAAACGCAATCGAGGCGAGAAACACTCCACGTCAAACTGACGCCGGAGCGCGGTCGCGGCCAAATGCTCGCGCTTTGGCTGCGTTTTTAAACAAAACCAAACTGGTTCAGGAACCAGCGCGAGCGAGGCGGATGACTGGGTCACACTCCGAACTACGGAATTGGCGATTCCAAGTTTCGGAAAATCGTAAAGTTTTCCGTCGAATTCTTGGGGCGTCGCTTCAGGCGACGGGCAACTCGCTGGCCGGAGGACGCTGAAAAGCGCCACATCTGCAGCATATTATGAGACAATCTCGATCAAGGAGCGGCCTAACGTCGCGCTGGACTCAGCGTCTGGTTAAAAATCTGCAAAGAAACCAACCATGATGGTTTCAGCCGATGCCCGGAAGTTCACGCTTAATTATCAGAGATCATTATTGGATACGCGGCGCACTTTGGCGTGACTTGATTGCCGGGGCAAACATCCCTGCATAAATATGCGAGGGGATCTTTTGACATGGTGCGCGATAGAGGGTTCGAACCTCTGACTCGAACCCCAGACCAGTGATTCGCATTTGCAAGACGGCCTCGCCAACAAGACTGCGAACTTCTCGCTAAAAACGCTACGCAACGTTTTTAATGCGGCGCGCCGGCAAGGATTAATCTTAACCAATCCAGCCGAAGCAGTCGAAACGCTCCCGGACAATTCGACCGAACGGGGCGTTTTTACTTTGGACGAATTGCGCGAGCTACTCCAGGAAGCCACTGAAGAGTGGCGCGGAGTCATTTTGCTTGGATACTCGGCAGGATTACGACTTGGCGATGCAGCGCGATTGCGATGGTCAGAGGTCGAACTGGCTGAGCGGGTCCCCGTCCTTCGTTTTTACCCACAGAAAACTTCGGGTTCCGGAAGGAAGCGGCGGCCGTTGGAGATTCCAATTCTTCCGGATCTAGAAAAATACCTTCAGCAACTCCCGGTCAGATCGCGCAATCCAGAGGCTCCACTTTTCCCGGGGCTTGTCCGAAAAAAAGTTGGAGGACGCACGGGCCTATCAAACACATTTACGCGGCTTATCGCCGCATCCGGGATTAACAATCCTGTTTTAAGTAAGGGTAAGGGAGCCAAAGGGCGCGCTGTCTACCGGTTAAGTTTTCATAGCCTTCGCCATACTTTCATCAGCACAATGGCCAACGTCGGAATCTCAAAAGAGATGCGGATGAAGCTCGCCGGTCACACGAGCGCCGCGCACGACCGCTACACGCATCTCGAAATCCAGACGTTGCGTGGCGCCCTAAAAAGCTTCCCTTCATTGGCGCCGGAAAATTAGCAGTGACAACAGAGAGCGCGGCCAACATTAATTTTCAAATAATTGGTAAAGCCTCGCCCGAGTGAAGAAATAGTTGATCGGATCGAACGTGCCGAGTGGGACTTCAGCAAGTTGCCTGCGCGCTATGTCGAGACCTGCTTGGTTTATGAAGTGATGCGCGAACTTGCGCGCGGGGACGCCGAAGTGATGCGGCGCATATCAGCGTGGCGAAAGAGCCGATTCAAAAATCGCAAGGCGCTCCTCGCATCTGACAGAAACAGGTTGGAATGTCCAGCACCCCTGTGGGAGAAATTGCACACCTGGTTTGTGGAACCGAGCTATGTTGATTTCCGATTCTTCCCGCAGGTGCCGTTTCAAGCGCTGTCAGAGGGATACCTTTTTAATGTCGTTACGTCTCGCCTCGGTTCGGAAGCCTTGAAGCGCGAATTCAAAAAAACATTCTCAATTCTCACATTTGAACAGGCGGAAAGAAGCGCGATAACCTCGACCGAGGATTACAAACGATGGTGGGAAGACTGACATGGCCAGAATTTGAATTACCCGCATGTGCACGCGTTGGTTACCCTCAATCGGGAATCGACCCGGGAACAGATTTTCCAAGGACTGGACAATTGGTTAAGATGGAACTCGCGGGGCAAGTTCCGTAGTGATGGCCGCGCAACTAATCGAGGCGGCGCCCGAGATCGGCTGAAGTGCTTAGGCGCTTTACGAATAATTAAACACTATGGAACGCGGAAACGAATTACCGGTGCATCAACCCGACATGACAAAGCCTGTAGGTGTTTCTATTCGGCCCGTTTCCTTCCATTTGCGGTATTGCTCTGCGCTACGAAATCCCTGACTTTGAGCGTACGCTTCTTCCTGTTGCTCTTTTGTAAGAGGCGGAGCAACAGGTTGAACAGCAGTAGCAGGCTGTGGATGACCCCCTTGCGGCCCCAAGTGGGCAGGCGATCCTACCTGCGCAGGATGCCCTCCTGTTGGAACCTGCGCTGGATTCCTCGGTGACGTGCTGATCGCTTGCGTGCTGACATCGCTGCTACCCCCGCTAATCCGCGACGTTGAGAACCGGGACATGTTGGGGTTTCGACGACATGCTCGCTGGGTTGGCTGCTTTTATGTTCTGTGTCACCGCGCTGGCCAAACGCAGCCAAAGAAAATGTAGCATGTGACAGGGAGGTTATAGTCCGTGATGGGTGCAGAAACTTCTAACGAATCAACAGCTGCTAACTTGTCAAGCGCGCCTCTGGCTTGTGGAAAATTAACCCGGCCGAACTGTCTTTATCGCGCCGCAGGGTGAATATACATTTCCAAACTTTCGTCGGGCACGGTAGGCTTGACCGCTGCGCAGAACTCCGGGACGCCGTTCGTTCGCCCAATCTTCACACCCCAATCTGACGCCGACATTAAACTCCTGGCCTGCTGCGCAAAATCAGAATCTAAGTCAACAATTGGCTCTTTACGGAATCTTCTGAGGACCTCAGTGGTCTTTGAGACAACAAGAAATCGGGCGACCCTCTTTTGCGAGAAGCTGCACGAACTCTCCTCGTCTCGGTTCCATTCGGAAACCGGCAACTTGAAATGTTTGCGCATAGCGTACAGGCCTGGCCCAACCAAAAACACTCTGGTTTGAGCTCAGCGCGTTGCCAATGGCTCCCGCTTCGCAACGGATGATCTTTGTCCCGAATGCTTGGATTGCTCGCGAATGGATTTCCTCTGCAGTTAATGGTCCATCGCTTTGCTCCAGAATATGTGCGGCGAAATCGGTGGCACTCAATCGACTTAGCCGGATAACAGGGCGCTGCGGATCATCAAATTCTACCAGCGTCCGTCGGACGCCGCGCAGCATTCGAGAAATTTTCCGACTTTCAGTCGCTTGTAACGTTGTTGAGACGTGAGTTCCCATAAGCGTCAGCAACGGCAATACAGCCATTGGCGTTGCGCGCGAGTTTGCCAAATCAGGTCGAGTCTACGAATCAACTGTCGATGCCTCCCACTCCGTCATGCTGGTTGGGCCAGCAGGGAACGTCTTCGTCAAGGGCTCCTATCAGCGCACTTGCGCTTTGGCGATAATTGGAATGTGCTGCGAGCTTCTCACCTATCCACTGCCCTAGCAATGCGGGAGTCAGTGGGCAAATGTTCGAAAAACAGCGTCTCTTCACCACTTCGAGGAGCCGTGGCACCGTGGCCCCAAGTTTTCTTCAGAGCATTCAGGGTCCTTTTGAGGATCTGTTGGACCCGTGCGCGCGTGAGCGCATGCTGCTGTCCAAGTTCTTCAAGGGTTGCTGGAGGGACATCCTCTCCTCCGATTCTGGCAAGGAGTAAGTGTTTGTCACGAGGCGATAGCTTCGCTATTCCTTCCTCGAGCAACCTTAACAATTCCGTGGGCCGAGCGGACTCTTCGATCTGTGCCTCATCAAATTCGCCAGAGATTGCACGCTCAATGAGGTGCCTAATCTCCAGAACGGTGCGCCAGCCACAATTCTTGCATCGAAGCAATTCGAATGGACTCTGGCCATTCAGGTCCCCTAGTGTCCGAAGTCCGATTGATCGAACAAGATTTGTCAAACGGCTGCTTATTGGCAATTCAGCGAATCGCAACTGAGAAATCGACTCGAACGACCAACCTTGCATCGTTTCCAGGAACAAGAGATCCAGTCTCGGGCGCGGCGGCGCCTGCTCTACGCTAGCGTGTGCTTGCGTACCACCGCATCCAGTTCGTGTAACGTTTTGAATCCACAATTTCTCTGCCAGGCAAAATCGTCCAGCTTGTATCCGTGGAGATCGCCAAGCACGCAGATATTCGCTCTACGCAGAACGCCGGCTAGTCGCACCGACATCACCATGCATTCGATTTTCTGGCCGCGGAGATCCGGCGGTATGTGGATAGGCTTTTGATTTCCAAAATGAGTTGCGAGCCGGCTTATCATTTTATGACGGTGGCTCTGCGATGTTAATTAGAAGCTTTCATTTACGGCGCTAGGGCTTAAACGCGAGCCTTCTGGCCTTCTCGGTGCATAGACCTTTAGTCCTTCTCCGGAAACTGCCCGCCAAAGTTTCTCGAAAAGTTTCAAATCTTTTCAGACACGACCGCTGGATTTATGCGGGTTTTCGACTCTGGGGGCGCAGGTTGTCGGACTGTAGTCGCAACGAGCGACGAGATCAGATATCTGCGCAAGGAAAAGAGTGAAAGAACTGGCTCTATTCTGTGTGCGATGAACGAAACTAAGTTTCAAGTCTGTCCCCGATCCAAGTGCGAAACTGTTGAGCTTGGGAGCAACCGATTGATTGATTGGCAAGGCTCAAAGGAAGCCGAAAGCCGTCAAAATCGCCATAGAAGTTAGCAAACGTCGAAAATTCTTACGGTTTTCGAATTACGCGTTGTAAGCTGATTAGCGCGTGGCTGTTATGTCCAATATTCCATTCAGGGATACTGGGAATCGTCGGAATATTTTACGATTCCGCGCCAGAGGCAGCAAAAGTCAAGAGATTACATCATGACGTAACTTGTTAATACACAGATACCTAAAATATTTATTTAATAGTGCTTTACATCTTGGCACAGTGTCTGCTGCCTTAGTTCACAACATGGAATTCCGATGAAAGTAAACAGAATTTCGACAAAAAGACTGGCGATCCTTTCCGCGGCCTTTTGGCCGTGCTGCGCAAGAAACTCAAGTCTGCTTAAAAACCAATCAACAGAAAGCATCATTAATGAAAGCATTAAAATACATTGTCTCAATAGCTGCACTTACCGCTGCACTTACATTGTCGGCGAGCGCCACTTTCATGGTCGATCCAGACCCAAGCGGGAAAAGCTCTTCATTGACGTGGCGAACAAAAGCGTTTCAGACTTCGAGGGATTCGTTGGCGCGAACCACCCCTCTGCCCCCATGTGGATATTCACACCACGGGAAACGTAAATACGGGCAGCGGGTTCGCAACCATCAAACCGATAAAAGACGGGTCACTCACCCAGCTGATTTTCACTCCGAGAATGGCAACCTCTTCGCTGATTTCTCATTCCGTGGCCAATTGGAGGGGATGCGAACGGAACGGTGACCCTCATAGTCCAGGATAATCAAGGAGACCCCTTTCAAACTTTTATCTTCAGTGGCCTTGGCGCGAATGCCGATTTCGCACGGCAAGGCATTATCTCGCTTGATGGGGAGACGATCCAATCGATCACCCTGATCAGTGACTTCAAAGAGCTAAAGCAGATTGAATTTTCCTTTGCCCCAGGTGTTCCGGATGGGGGCGTGACTGTGATGTTGCTCGGGGCAGCCCTCGGCATGCTTGGTATAGCGCGGCGCTACATATGAGTTAATCGCGTCAATTAGAAGGTTACAACTAAAACAATCCAATGAAAATCTCACAAAAACAATGTTAGCGGTTCTAGCGCTCACCTGCTCAGTTGCGCTCTTACCACAAGCTGAAGCGCGCCAATACCCTCTTCTACAACAATGATTTTCCTAACAATCTGATGGAACAGCCTCTCGCGTCCGGAGAGCACTGGCAAGATCGAGATGAAAGCGCGGACGATTTCGCCTACGCCCAATTTCACGCTGATCACAAACGCGACGTTCACGGGATTAATTCCAACTGGTGCTACCATCGGTTCGGGTCGAGATATCGCGTGTTCCAACGACTCGACACAGTGCGGACGCCAAACGTGTTACGCGCGAATTCGCCATCAGACGTCGCGTTTGCACCGAAGCAGCAACGACGGAAATCTTAGTTTTACCACCGCCATTCTAGCGCCGACCTTCACTGCATTAAACTCAGTCTTAAATGGATCAACCAAGCCGAATCAATTACGGGGGTGGGGACATCACAGGTCAGGAAATCGTTCAACGTGAATTTCACGACGCCGTTTCTTCTTCCGGCCGATCACTACTTTTCGTTCCTCAAGTGGAACTCACCGGGGGACCGATGATTTCTTCTGGTTGTCCGCGACAAGGCCTCTGGCCCTCCAGCACAGTGTTCGCCCCGGATCTGCAATCGTGGATTCGAACGCGAATCTGATCCCGACTGGTCGCGAATCGGAACCGACATCGTCGATGGTAATCCAGCACCCACCTTCAACGGATCTTTCTCTCTCACCGGAACAGTAGTGCCTGACTCTGGGATGTTTCCAGTCGGCCTTAAGGGCCTATGTTCTGCTGGGCGTTTTTAACCTCAGAACGTAACGCTGCGGCACGAACGGCTCCAAGCCGCCGCTGGTAACTTCCAATTCATCGTAACGCAACTCAAAGAAAACAAAATGAATAAACTATTAAAGCAGCTCTTCGATGGTCGCTGTCGGCCTGCTCTGGGTCGACAAGCTCAAGCCATGCCGATTACGGAGACCTTGGCTTCGCGGTGCTACCACATTTATCAACTTCTGGCCAAGCCACAAGTTACTTCTGGTTTGCCGTCTGGGACAACTAGCTTGGAAGCCTCGGTGCCTATTGGTAGCGCAGTCACCTTGGCCACGTGGATTTTAATCCATCAACCGCAACCCCGGCCTCTGGAGTGTTGGCGGCTTCACGTTGACCTGGCCACCGCGACTATCGATGTTCAAAATAGCGGCTTGCTTAGTATAACTGGAGCCGGGACGCTTACCGGCGTTGATTCGACCGACCCCGGCACTTGGCCTTCAGCACGCAGTCAGCAGGTGGAATTAGCAAGCTAGCTTCACATTTAGCGCAGACACGACTGCGGTTCCGGATGGCTGACCGTAGCCCTTCTGGGCATTGCGGTTGTCGGACTCGAAGGCTTGCGCAGGAAGCTGAGCGCTCGCAAAGGGTAGAGACAGATGATTGCAAAAAATGCGGGGCAGAACCCGCCCGCATTTCTTTTTGCAAAAATCAGATCAAGTGAGAGAACGAAATTCATGCGCTACCCTGGGGCCGACCATGAAATTTCCGAAAATCTGATGGAAAGTGAGTTTGGTATCTTGGACAGCGTCAACGGACTGGCATTGGGAAGAAAACGATGAACATGTTCGGAGCAGAAACAGAGGTATACGCGATCGCGCGCAGATGGATTGAATGCGGATGGCAAAAAGGTCAATCTGAAGTGGTCGATTTGTTGCACGCACCGAACTTTGTCGATCACAATCCAGCCGGTCACGGCAGCGACAATGACGGATTCAAGGAAGGAATTGTGCAGTTGTACGCCGCGTTTCCAGATTTTCACGCCCGCATTGAAGACATATTGATCGATGCCGCTCAAGGCAAAGCAGCCGTGCGATGGACTGCGACAGGGACGCATCGCGGCGCATTCATGGGCTGTGACCCGACCGGCCGAGTCATCCAGTTTAAATGCATTGAAATTGTCCGGATCGATAATGGCCGGATTGCTGAACGCTGGGGCGAATGGAATCCAGTCGAACTCTTGGAGCAACTCCGCTCACAAAAGCGTCGGTCTCAGCGCCGGACCGGTTCAAAAAGAAGCTGTCGCCCGGGTTCGAGCCAATCGGATTCCGCGTCTTCCCGCAAGGTGAATCTGCCCCGGATTCTGGTTAACGGTGAGGGCGCGTCTGTCTCGTCGTGCGGGAGTGAAACGCCGCCTGACATTATTTTTGTAAAATGAGATCAAGCGAGAGAATGATTGCGGCGCCGACATTGTTTTTCGATTTGCCGATGGCGTATCCGATGACAGCAATGACTCCGATCCAAACGATGATCGACTCCATTGTTTCAATTCAGAATGATGGTATCCGATTTTTTCGATTAGGATAGCGGCGTTCCCGGTTCGTTTAGCCCGTAACTTTTTTCGGTCTCCGCACTCTCGATTTGATCGGTGCGTTTGCGAGCGCCATCTGAAACGGCAGCTCGATCGTATAGTTGTTCGCCTCTATGAAATCAACGGCAGCTCGGACTGCGTGCTTGGCAATATTGTTCTCGCTGAGATCTAGCTCACGCGCCGATTGATGGAGCCGCTGCTTCAAATCCGGACCAAGTCGAACGGTAATCGAATGCGGCTTCATCAGCTTGTGCAAATTCCTCCGGGAATCAGCGGCCCAAGTTCCCAAATAATTTGGGAAACGCCCAACCGTTTACCCAGGCTAAGAATTCCCAAACTACAATGAACATCTTTGGTTTCGACGAGATTAAGCGAATGATGAAACCGACGAAAAAGCTTGACGGGTTGAAATCGCTTCGACTAGTTTGGTAGTGCAAATGAGTGCAAAAGACAGCAAACAAAGCACATTGCACTTGCTGCTCGATTTGCTCGAAAAGGTCGAGAAGATCGCCGCCAAAAATCATCTAGCGGTAGTTGACGTGATTCGGCTCGGCCTGGCCTGGGCGCTTCCGCAAATCGCAAAGCGAGGGCTGCTGATCAAGCCGGGGTGATTCGGATGAGCGCGATTAGCGGAACTAAACTTGATGCCATTTCGCCTGCGAATAACGAGGAAAAAGAGCGCTCGCAATTCGGAAAGGGGCTGTGCTATTGCCTCGCGCTTTTCCTGGCGCACGCTGAGCGAATTCGAGATCTGCCTGACGAGATATATGCGGGTACTTGGTTTAACAGCGCGAGCGATCATCTTTACGAATTACATGTCGAATCTGCGCCGCCGCATCTGCGAGACCGTCTGAGCAGGTTTCGCGATCGCTGCATCGATTTTGGGCACGGCTTCCCAACTCCGGACCCGACAAGACTAAACGTTGATGACGCCATTCAGGAAGCGAAGGATTTAGTGCGCCTTATCGAGGAGGCGAACGGCGTTCCGGTTTTAAAAGGGGACTGGGAATGAGCGTGATCAGCCGATTGGAGAGCGAATGCGCGCGGATTCTATCCAGGTTGAGGCGACTGGAAGAAATGGCCGTGATGTCTTTCGTAATGATCTTCACGCGCGCGCGAGCAGCAAGCCGAAGTCTGGTCAGACGAGCTAGTGGACATCTCCGATGCCGAGCTATCGACACGCGAGGCTATCAGGCGAGCCAGGCTTAGGATGCAGTCTCGCCAGTGGTTAGCCGGAAAGTACAACAGCCGGTTCGCTGATAAACCCAACCAGACACAAGTCAATGTTGGCGCGGGGGTAGTCATCACGGAAGCTGAGCGTGTCAAGCTGCTAGAGCGGCGCCAGCGCGCGATGTTAGCCAACCAGGGCGATAAAAGCGGAGGGCCGCTACCCGAGGAAAAGCGATGAATGATCCCGATGTAGTAGAGCCTGACGACCTAAAAGCGATAGGGAAAAATATCGCCATCGGATGCAGAGAATTCGTTGGTTAACGTGACCATCGGGCCAACAAACGTTTGCGGCGGGTCGGTCTGGGGCATGCTGTTCCGTGCCACGTCGAATGTGGCCGACAACCCTACTGGCTCTTTATGAAAGCGTGACTGATAAGAACCCAGTTCCCCCAGCGCTTTGTCCAGACACTTGCAGCGTTATAGGTCCCAGACGTGTCCTGCCCTGCGGCGCTGCTCTCGACTGTGGTTTTATAGGTTACGACTGCGACACCCGCTTTTGGAAAGACTACTTTCATGTCTGTAAACGAGTAGTTTCGCAGATCAGTGTTCTGCATTTCGGTAACCTCGCTAGTCCTTTTCGTGGTTCCATCTGCATTAATACCAACATAGTTCTTCGCCAGGTATTTTCTGAACACGTCGGCCTTTTTGTTCTTATATGCTTCCGTCACGGCTTTTTCCAAGTCGATGATTGCTTGCTCATCAGCGGGTACGTTCCCTGGCGTAGTTGAACTTGTTTGTCCGAAGCACATGGCGACACCCGCAACAACGGCCATCCACAGGCAAAGGAATTGGATTTTCATACGCAATTCCGGCTCACTTGTTCATTCCTCCGCTTAAAACCAAATACGATTCTACTTAGCCTTGATCGCGGTGTGGAAAGCGTTAAGCCATCTGTTTCCTTTCTTAACCCACACGCTTTCATTGTAATAATTGCCAGAAACATCTTTGGTATCAAAAGTCCGTCGTTGCGATGTTTTATAGGTAATGACCGCTATGCTAGGGTTCGGGAACTCAACGTTGATATCAACCAATGAGTAGCTGTCGATGTCGGTTTTGTCCATGTCTGCAACTTCCATGTCCAGGGTCTTAATCCCGTCCGCATAAACGCCATAGTAGGTTTTGTATAGAAGCCCCTCGAACGAGCGGAGCTGTTTATTTTTGTATGCCTTCCAAACGGAGTCTTCCAGACCAGCAATCGTACCGGCATCAGCAACTGGCGGAGTTGACGGCGCAGCTGACGGTTCGCCTGACAGTTCAGAATCTGTTTGAGCCAGACACATTCTGTTGGTGGCGATTAGTACCACACATAAAAGACTGAGCTGCCTATTCATGATCGATTTTTAGGCTAATCGGTTCGCGCGGTCGACTCTTTTCTGATTTTCAGATCTCAGACTTTATTTCTCTTTTATCCGACTGGAGGCGACGGTGGCTCGTGCGGCGGATTTGGAGGCCGTCGCGCGCCGCCAATTTCGCCAGCTCGCTGCGAAGATTGATAATCTAGTGTTTGCCCCTCGTGACAGACTCGCTCCCTCGCACGGTTGCGAACACGAGGGAACGTAAAAGAACAAGAACGACTGTGGTACGGTCAATATCCCGTCAACAGCCTTCGCGCGCGTGGAGATCATTCGGAAAGACGGCGCCCTAAGCAAAGCGATATCCGAGAACCAAAGAAAATTAGCCGGGCCGTACTTTCGCCAATAGATCGGCGCCAGCGCACAAACAAAAAGAGTGTAGATGATTTTGAGACCGAGCGGGATCACCAACCCAAATCAATAGCATGATTTCTTCCATCTAATTCCAGATTCTGCGAGGCACTGGATTCTCACTCGATGCTCGCACACCAGCTGTACGAGCTTCACTCCGCTTTGATCCTTCGGCATCGCCCCTCGGAGATTACGAGATTCATTTCCAGCAGCGACACCCAGTCTGAGAATTTATGGACTGACAGCGCGAATCGCCGATTCGAGTTCCACAAACGCAGTTAGCTTTTCATCCGCGTGCACAACGAAACGCTTTCCGTTGTCGCGA
>JAALOD010000008.1:38252-52941 GCA_013372845.1 Candidatus Udaeobacter sp. | reverse complement strand
TCGCATAGGAGCCGTAAACACAATTCGTGTTCGCGATAAGAAACTGGTCGGATCGAATACTGATGGTGAAGGATTCTTGCGCGCCGTCCGCAGCGAGTTCTCTGTCGATCTCCGCGATCTTCGAGTGCTCATAATCGGCGCGGGTGGCGGAACGGGACGCGCTATTGCCTGGCAATGCGCGCTTGAGAATTGCGAGCGCCTCGTCCTGGTCAACCGCACCTTGGAAAAAGCGAATGCTCTGGCGGAACGCCTGCGTTCGTTTTTTATGGAAGCCCGCGTGCTTGGCCCCGCGGCGCGCCTTGAAGCCGTAGCGTGGGAAGAACCGTTAATGCGCATGCAACTTGCGGACATCGATCTTATCGTCAATGCCACTCCGCTTGGGATGAATCCGAGCGATCCTACGCCAATCCCTGGGCGCTTGATCGCTCCACATCACATGGTTTTCGATTGCATATATGGGCCTTCGAAAACCGCCCTGCTTCGCGCGGCCGAACAGGCCGGCGCGCGCAGTGCGAATGGAATATCGATGCTGCTACATCAAGGTGCGCTCTCGTTTTCCATCTGGTTCGATCGCGAGCCACCACTCGACGCGATGCGTAAAGCGTTACTGTAGGGGCGTCTGTGTCAGACGTCATAACTTCTAGTCGGCGTTTCACAGAAACGCCCTACAATTCGCCTAAGAGTAGTTTGTAATTCCCCCGGAAAACAGCCATATTAACCGATGGTAAGTGCGGGTATAAACTTTGGCGGTCCACGGCTGACTGGTGTTGTTCCTGCAGAAGAGTTGCAAGAGCTCAAGCGCGAGCGAAACGCTGTTATTCTCGCGCATAACTACCAAGTGCCCGAGTTACAAGATGTTGCTGACTTCGTCGGAGACTCGTTAGGCCTGAGTTATCAGGCTGCCAAAACAGACGCCGACGTGATCTTGTTTTGCGGTGTCCATTTTATGGCCGAGACGGCGAAGATCATTAATCCAACCAAACGCGTGATTTTACCAGATCTCGACGCGGGATGTTCGCTCTCTGAATCATGTCCGCCGGAAAGGCTGGCGCAGTTCCTGAAAAAGAACGCGGACAAAAATTACTACGTCATCGCCTACATCAATTGCAGCGCGGGAGTAAAGGCGTTAGCCGATGTGATCTGCACCAGCGGGAATGCCGACAAGATTGTGCGCGCCGCTCCGGCTGATCGAAATATTCTTTTTGTTCCAGACCAAAATCTCGGTGCGTGGGTGATGGAACGGACAGGCCGCAAAATGGATTTGTGGCAGGGCACCTGTTACATTCACGTCGAGTTCACGGCACGCAGTATCAATCGCATTCGCGAGCAATATCCCGCCGCACCGGTCGTGGCCCATCCGGAATGCACTTATGCCGTGCGCATGCTGGCCGATGAAGTTTGTTCCACCGAAAAGATGGTGACGTTCTGCAAAGAATCGCCGGCACGCCAGATCATTGTTGTCACTGAAGCCGGTTTGTTGCATCGCCTGCGTAAAGAAATTCCTGACAAAACGTTCATTCCCGGTCCGACAGATAACTGCTTCTGTGGCGAATGCCGGTTCATGAAGATGAACACGCTGGAAAAAGCGTACGACGCTCTCTTGAACATGGAACCGCAAATCACCTTGCCAGAGCCATTGCGCAAGCGCGCAGAGCTACCCATTAGGCGCATGCTTGAGCTAAGCAGGTAGCTGCAGGGCGCCACGATCGGTCTAGGAAAGCTGACTGTAGCCACCTCGCTGTGCCTGTCTCGCCTGGTGCTTCTTATCCGTGACATCTGTGTAATCCGCGGTTTCTTCTGCCAGGATGACTGAAACATCCACCGAAGCACGAATCGACCAACTCCAAGCGGGCGGCATTATTGATCTGCACTTCGATTTGCCGATGGATTTGTACGCGAAGCGGGAGCGCGAAAACGTGCTCGGGACCGAGTTCTTGCCGGAACTCGAAGCCGGGAATATTGGCGTGGTCGGCGTCGCGATTTATATCGAGGATCGGTATCTCCCGGATGCGGGTCTGCGTGTAGCGCTTGATCAAATCGCGCGATTATATGCCGAGACGCAGGCGTGCCCTCAGTGCGCGATTTGTAAGAGTTATCGCGACATCGAGAATGCACTCAAAGAAGACAAGATCGCGCTGGTTATTACGATGGAGGGAGCAGAGCCGCTTGGAACAGACTTAAATCTTTTGCGCGCCTTCTACGAGCTTGGCGTCCGCTCAATCGGGCTCACCCATGCGCGAAGCAATGAGGCGGCACACGGCGGAATCTTCGCTTCCAGCGGGTCATCGCGGGAGGGTCTTACCGGGTTTGGCCGTGACCTGGTGCGAGAATGCGAGGCGCTCGGCGTGATTATCGATCTTGCTCACATCAATCCAGCTGGTTTCAACGACATTTTGTCAGCGACGACAAAGCCGCCAATTGTTTCGCATACAAATGTCCGGCGCTACTACGATATCGAGCGCAACATCAGCGATGACCAGATCAAAATGATCGGGGAACGGCGCGGTGTGATTGGCGTTAACTCGGTCCTGGTGAGTCCAAAAGAAGAAGCAAGCACTCTCGATCGTTACGTCGATCACATCGAACACATAGCTAATTTGATTGGCATCGATGGAGTCGGAATTG
Source organism: Candidatus Udaeobacter sp. (assembly GCA_013372845.1). Classification (GTDB taxonomy): domain Bacteria; phylum Verrucomicrobiota; class Verrucomicrobiia; order Chthoniobacterales; family UBA10450; genus Udaeobacter. The sequence continues at coordinate 50,316 of JAALOD010000008.1, read as the reverse complement.
GATTTGATTTCTTTGAGTTTATCTATAGCCAGTGGCCCGAGTCGGCAAAAAAGCAGCTCGCCGAAAAACTTACAACGCCTCACTTCATTCCCGATCTGAGGAACCATTCTCAGGCGCGAAACCTCACCCGTAAACTAATCGAGCGCGGTTTCAGCGACGAACAAATCGAAAAAATCCTGCGACGAAACTGGCTGCGGATTTTTCAAGAGTGGCTGTAGCTCCGCTGTTATCCTTGCTCACGGGGCATATGCCACGCGTAACTCGCGCCTAACGAATTTTGCTTGTCATGTGAACAAGCTCTAGCCATCCTCAAAACTTTGCGGGGGCGCTTCTAAACGCGATTCGAAGCAACACGATCGTTAGCTTCAAACAGATGTTTTATCCCGCGATTTATCGCGGGGCAGGAACGGAAATGGTATAAGTGATCAACGCACACACCACAACCATCCCGATCATGGCGACGATAAAGATCCCATCTGCGATTTTTTCAAGGCGATGCATTCTGCGCAGGCCTCGCGAGCGCAGCGCCCAGTAAGAAAGCAAACAAGAAACCAGAAACAGCAGCGCGTCGGCAGCCAGCAAATCATCTGCCAGCGTGTCGGCCGTTCCAAGCGTGATAACGACGCGGATCAATCCAATAACGGTCAGGCAAACGCCGACCATCGCGGATGAGACAGTGAAGATGTGGATGCAAATGTCCTGCTCCAGGTGGCTGTTTGCATTGCGTGGCGGCTGCGTTTCTCCCTTCATGCGACCAGTACTTAGACTGGTCGCGAAAGCGACTGTTCAGAGAATTGCGTGACTGATAGAAGAATTGAAAGGTGCACTAACTAAAACTGCATTTGAAATTCATTAACCTGACCCGCCGCACCGAGATTGGTGCGAATTCATATTATCTCGAGATGGGCCGCCATCGACTGGTGCTCGATTGCGGAATGCATCCCAAGGACACCGGTGAGGATGCGCTGCCGAATTTCAAAGCGATCGCTGGTCAGGAGATTGAAGCGATCCTGATCTCTCACGCCCATCAAGATCACATCGGCACATTGCCGGTACTAATGCGTCGCTTTCCAACCGCGCGCATTTTCATGACGGAAGCCACGGCTGAGATCGGCAGCGTGCTTTTGCACAACTCGGTTAATGTGATGACCCGGCAACGCGAGGAGATCGGTCGCACTGTCGCGGGGTTATATCCACTTTTCACGCATCGAGAAACCGATCGCGCATCGGAACGCTGGCGTTGGTGTCCATTGCGTCAGCGTATCTCCATTTCCGGCGAGCGTGCGCCCCAGCGCGAGAAAGACTCACTGACATTCGAGTTCTTCGACGCAGGACACGTGCTGGGCTCGAGCGGAATTCTTCTGCGAGCGGAAGGTAAAACCGTCTTTTATACCGGGGACGTCAATTTCGACGATCAGACAATCATGGAAGCAGCGGTCTTTCCGGAAGAGAAGATCGATGTCCTGATCATGGAATGCACACGAGGCGATCACGCAAAACCGGCCGGCTGGACGCGCGCCGGGGAAGAGCAACGGCTGGCAGAAGCGATCTCCACAGCTTTTGAGCGCCGGTCGTGCGTGCTGATACCGGTTTTCGCGCTGGGGAAAACGCAGGAAATTCTGGCAATGCTTTACAAGTTCCGCCGCGAAAGGCTTCTGCCTGAGTTTCCAATTTATATAGGTGGTCTCAGCTCGAAGATGACCGGTATCTACGACCGTCGCGCGCACATGATTCGCCGGCAATTGCCACGTCTGCAATTAATGAGGGAAGCCGCACCGTTCATTTTGAACGACGAAACAGTGCGCGACGCGGCGCTGCGCCCGGGCCGGGTTTACGTGCTCTCGAGTGGGATGATGATACCAAAAACACTCTCCAGTGTTCTCGCGCGTCGATTAATCGAGAATCCGCAGCATTCGATCTTTTTTGTCGGCTATGCCAACCCGGAATCGCCTGCCGGTCTTCTACGGGACGCTGGAACAAATGGGGAGGTTGCCCTCGACCCCGACAAACCGCCCCAGCGCGTTCGTTGCAATATCGACCAGTTTCAGTTCAGTGCGCACGCCACGCGCGAGGCGCTCATCGATTACGCCAGAAAACTTTCGCCCGCCAAAATTGTTCTTGTGCACGGCGATCCACCAGCGGTGGAGTGGATGCGCTCAACATTGTCCGCATACCTTCCTCGATCTGAAGTTTTTGTGCCGACCCGGGCGTAGAGCTTGAGTTGTGAGAAGTGGCAGAGCAAGCGTAAATGGAAGCGCGCACTTCCGACTTCTCACCTCTCACGTCTCACAACTCACCAAATGAGAATCGTTTCCTGGAACATTAATTCGCTACGCAAGCGCCAGGACCGCTTATTCGCCTGGCTGGAGGCGACAACGCCGGATGTTGTGTGCTTGCAGGAGACAAAATGCACTGACGACCAGTTTCCGGCGCTTGCTCTGCAAGCCGCCGGTTATTACGCGGCTTATCACGGCGAAAAATCGTACAACGGCGTCGCGATTGTCTCGAAACTCAAGCTGAGCGACGTGCGTCCGTCGCTCTGCGACGAAGTGGTCGATCCCCAGGCGCGCGTGATTGCAGCGACCATCGGTGGCCTCCGTGTTTTTTCGATTTATGCGCCGAACGGCCAGGCGGTCGGTTCTCCAGCCTACGAATACAAACTACATTGGTATCGCCGCCTGCGAGATTGCATCGCCAAAGAAAAATCTGGCGACGTTGTGGTGTGCGGTGACTTCAACGTCGCGCCGGAAGATATCGACGTTTACAATGCAAATCTGTGGCGTGACGCCATCATGTGTTCCGCCTGCGAACGCGCCGCGTTTCAGCAATTGTGTGAAATCGGCTTGCGCGACACCCTGCGAATTCATCACAAGGAAGGCGAACTTTTCAGCTGGTGGGATTATCAGATGCGCGCGTTTGAAAGAAATCGGGGCCTGCGCATTGACGCGATTCTGGCTGGCGAAAAACTAGTGAAGCGCTGCAGCGCATCAGGAATTGACATCGAAATGCGCAAGGGCAAGGAACCGTCCGATCACGCGCCGGTATGGACGGAGTTTGACGATTAGTTAAACGTCCAATGCTCAACGCCCAATAAGACGGATTCTGAATTGGACGTTGGGTGTTGGACGTTAGACGTTGGACGTTGATGACTAACGAATCGCACCTCCGCGTTTCGAATCCACCGCCAAAGCCTCTCATGATTTGGGATGGTGAGTGTCATTTTTGCAAGCGGTGGATCGAACGTTGGCGCGAAATCACCGCTGGCAAAGTGGATTATGCCACCTATCAAGAGGCAGCAGCGCGGTTTCCTGAAATTCCAATCGAACAATTCAAGCGTGCGGTTGCATTCATCGAGCCGGATGGCGAAGCCTTCTTTGCCGCTGAAGCCGTGTATCGCTCGTTGCGATATCGATCCTCGAAGAAATGGCTGACGTGGAGCTACGATCACGTTCCTGGGTTCGCAAGCATTTCCGAGACCGCTTACAAATTCATCGCGCGGCATCGCGGCCTCGGATCAACCTTTACTCGATTGTTGTGGGGCAAAGACGTGCGGCCGCCGACTTATTTTTGGGCGCGTCGCTGGTTTCTCCGCATGCTTGGACTCATCTATCTGATCGCCTTCGTGTCTCTTTGGGTGCAAGTGGATGGACTTGTTGGCAGCAACGGAATGTCACCCGTAAATCGGTTTCTCCCTGCAGTTCGGCAGCAACTTGGGCCAGACGCTTATTTTCTCTTGCCAACACTTTGCTGGTTCGACTCGAGCAACGCCTTTCTACATTTCCTTTGCGGTGGCGGCGTTGTTCTTTCGCTGCTTTTGATTTTCGGAATCGCGCCGGCGCTTTTACTCGTCGCGCTTTTTGTCTTTTACCTGTCGCTCACGATCGGTGGACAAGTGTTTCTCAATTTTCAATGGGATGTTCTCCTGCTGGAAACCGGTTTTTTGTCGATCTTCATTGCGCCATGGCGACTGTGGCCGCGGGACCTACTATGGTGGCCGGGGTTAGCGACCCCGGCTAGAGTTTCTCCAGTTTCACGGGCGGGTTTGTTTTTGCTCAAATTCCTTCTCTTCAAACTAATGCTCATGTCCGGCGTCGTGAAGTTGACCAGCGGCGACAATTCCTGGGGTTGGCTGAATCACTCGTTTCATTGGAGCGCGCTGACGGCGCTTGATTATCATTACTGGTCGCAGCCGTTGCCGACAGTCTTTGCCTGGTGGGCGGACAAAAGCCCGGAATGGTTTAAACATTTTTCGGTCGCGTTTTGTCTCGCAGTGGAAATCATCGCGCCGTTTTTTATCTGGGCGCCGCGACGCCCGCGGCTGATGGCCGCGGGATTAATGATCTTCCTTCAAATCATAATCGCCCTTACCGGCAACTACTGCTTCTTCAATCTACTGACGATCGCGTTGTGCTTGCTGTTAATCGATGACGCGTTCGTCTTTCGTGTGAAGGGCCGAGCTCCTGCGAGGCCGGCGTCGCAGAAGCTCGGCCGTCCAAATACAGAATCAATGACCTATCGATTGTCGATCTACGCCGCCGTAATCGCAGCCATTGTCACGTTGCCGATTAACGCGTGGCTCATTTTCAGCGCGTTCAAACCGCAGAGTCGAATGCCAGGCTGGCTGGCGAAATTCTACGAACAACTCGAAGCATTTCGAATCGTGAACGGCTACGGACTTTTTCGCGTGATGACCAAGGACCGTTGCGAGATAGTGATCGAGGGCAGCGCCGATGGCGTCGAATGGGCGCTTTATGAATTCAAATGGAAACCAGGCGACGTGAAACGCGCACCCGGCTGGTGCGCGCCGCACCAACCAAGACTTGATTGGCAGATGTGGTTCGCTGCCTTGGAAGCTCCGGAGCAAAATCCGTGGTTGGTCGGGCTGATCGTCAGGCTGCTGGAGGGATCACGAGACGTGACCGGATTGCTTGCGCATGACCCGTTCCCTGATAAACCGCCCCACTACATCCGAGCGATGTTTTATCGCTATCGTTTTACAAACAGTGAGGAACGCCGACAAAGCGGCGCCTGGTGGAAACGCCAGGAACTTCGGGAATATTTGCCGACAATCTCCCGGGATCAGCTGCGTTAGGAGCGCAACATCGTGACGCGCGTCACGCTTGAGTGGCGGTCGCCGCGGCGACTTGGTTTCGGCGTCGCGCCGAAACAGGCTTTCCTTTGAATCTCATTGCTTCGGGACGCCACGAATCCACAAGAAAAGTTCGCGATCGCTAGAAGGGGCGCTACCCAGACTTCGCGCGCCACGCCCCGGTAGTTTTCAACAGTTTGTTAGGCAAGTTGAGCAATGCGGGGTTGAAGAGTATAATTCCCGCGTGTCGAAGGAAGGACAGATCGTAACGGAAGGCACGGTAACTCAGGTACTACCGGGGACCATGTTTCGGGTCGATCTGCCTGGGCAACGCAATGTGCTTGCACATATCTCGGGTAAAATGCGAAAGCATTTCATTAGGATCGTCCCAGGAGATAAAGTTTCTGTCGAGCTTTCACCCTACGATCTGACAAAAGCGCGTATCATTTTTCGCGAACGATAACTTCTTTTTCGGTTCAGTGGGCCAAGACCGCAAACCGTTCGAAGTGCGATTGGCTTTCGGGGGCTCCGACGTGCTGCTCAACTTTGCTACGAGATTTGTTTGCCGAATTTGTCAAGCACGCGGATACTTCCACCGATAATCAACCGGAGAATACAAATGGCAGAAGAGAATAAAGCAGAACAAAAGACGCCCGTCGCGGGGGACGCACGCGACAAGCTGGAGAGCAGTAAACAACATGCGCGCAGGGCAGCTGAAGACTTAAAATCGGCGGCAGGCTCCATGGCTGAAGAGTACCGCGGCAAGGCAGAGCAGAAATGGGGAGAAGCACGCGGCAAAGCAGAACAAGCATGGGGGGATGCGAGGGATCGCGCCCGCACATTCCAGGAAGACGCGGAGCAATATGTGCGCGAAAATCCAACGAAGGCGATTTTTACCGCGCTCGGAATCGGGTTTGTTCTGGGGTTGATCTTCCGGCGTTAACTCCGAAAGCCTTCGGAGATGATCAGCGAGAGCTCTCGGTCCCGCAATCCTGCGGGGCATGCCGGTTTGCTCCAAAATCTGTTCGCGCTCGTAAACGCACTCGCGGAGTTCTTTGAAAGCCGCTTTGCCCTACTCGCCGAGGAATCAAAAGCGGCCGCCGTGCAGGTACTGATACTGGCTGGTTGCTTGATTTTTGCGGTACTCCTTTGCGCGGTGGGCTACGTTTCCTCATCACCGGCGCCGTCGCCGGGTTAGCTCATCTGGCTGGGATTTCATGGCCATGGATAGCGCTGGCGGCTGCTGCGCTTCATTTCATCATTGCGCTGGTGCTGGTCCTGATCGCGTGGAGCCGAATCACCAAGCCACTTTTGGCGCCACTTTGGCTGAGTTAAAGAAGGATCGTGAATGGCTGAAAAATCTGGACGCAACAAATCAATCGACGAACTGAGAGCGGAAATCGCAGGTTCACGCGAACGCGTCGGGCGCGATTTGTGCGGCCTGCGCCATGAACTGGATTTCCCCGCGAAATTTCGCAGATCATTTCGGGAACAAACAGTCTCCTGGATTACTGCTGCAGGCGCGGTCGGTGCAGTGATCGCTTTGGCACCCATGCGGAGGAAGAAAATTTATGTGGATGCAAAAAGCAGCCGCAAATCGCAAAAGAAGCTGCTCGAAACCGGCTTTGCGTTGGCTGCGTTAAAAGTCGTCGCCAGCCTGGCCCGACCGGTGATTGTCGAGTTTGTAAAAAATCGACTGACCGATTTTGCGGGAAAATCCCGCCGCAATACATAAGGCCCATGCGTCCGCGCTCGTTTTAGGATTTACGCGCTCGCCTGGGTTGCGTAATTATTTCCTCAGGCGCCAATGATCGCTACGTCTCCGGCCGCTCCCGTGAAATCGCAGGCAATGCGACACGTGGACGATTATCTCGAAGTCGGCCAAAAGGCCGGCGCATCTGATGTCCATTTGGCAGTGAACGCGCAACCGAGGTGGCGGTTGCATGGACGGTTGGAACCCATCTGGCCCGACGCACCACTGCTGACTGCCGAGCAAACCGCGGCTTTGGCTGAAGCCTTCGTGCCCGATGTCTACAAGAATGAGCTCAAAACCCGCGGCGACTCAGATTTTGCATATGAAAACGAGTTCGCCCGCTATCGCACCAGTGTGGTTCGTCAGCGGCTTGGGATCGAGATTGTCTTCCGCGTGATCAACAGCCACGTCCGAACCATGGACGAACTGGGGTTGCCCGAGCGCCTCAAGCTGCTCACCCGCTACCAGAACGGGCTGATCCTGGCGACCGGTTCGGTAGGAACAGGAAAATCGACGACCCTGGCGGCAATGGTCGAGCAGATAAACATGGAGCGCCGCGATCACATCATCACATTGGAAGACCCGATCGAGTACATTTTGACGTCGAAAAACTGTCATGTCACCCAACGAGAGATTTTCACTCACAGCGACTCTTTTGCCACAGCGCTACGCGCTTCGCTCCGGGAAGACCCGGATGTGATCATGGTTGGAGAAATGCGTGATTTGGAAACGATTTCGCTCGCCATCACTGCGGCCGAGACCGGCCACCTTGTTTTGGCAACGCTGCATACCAGTAATGCTTCCCGCACACTTGATCGATTACTCGACGTGTTTCCACCGCATCAACAGGAACAAATCCGCGTGATGGTAAGCGAATCCCTGCGGGGAGTCATCAGCCACCAGCTGGTACCGCGGGCGGATGGCACCGGACGCGTGCTGGCTTTGGAGATCCTTTCGAACACGCCCGCGGTGGCGAATGTGATTCGCGAAGCAAAGACCTACATGTTACCGGGCATTATTCAGACCGGCAAGAAACAAGGCATGCGTTTGATGGACGATACGCTAATCGAACTGTGTCAGCGCGGCTTGATCAGCGCTCAGGAGGCTTACGCGCGTGCCGATCAAAAACAAATGGTGCGACAACAGATCGGGAAATGACGAAGCACGAATGACGAATGACGAAACAAACTCGAAGTTCGACACAGACTGGCCGCACGCGAAAGTCTTGGCATTAGGGTTTCGGCATTCCTTCGTCATTCGACATTCGGATTTCGTTATTTAACTCATGGCTTACCTTGACCAATTTCTTAGTGTGATCGTCAAGCACGGTGGGTCCGATCTGCACTTCGCCGAAGGACAGCCCCCAAAAATGCGTGTGCATGGAGACATCATGCCCATTCGCGCCGAGCCGATTTCACGTGAGGAAGCCGTGCAGATGATGAGTGAAATTTGCGGAGTGCGTAACTGGGAAACCTTCGAACAAAGCGGAGATTTGGATTTTGCCTATGAAATGGATGAAGCTTCTCGTTTTCGCAGTAACTACTTCAAGCAGTCAAACGGTTACGGCGCAACATTTCGGCTCATTCCCACCAGGATTGCTACGCTCGAACATCTGGGGATTCCGCTGATTGTAAGAGAGTTTGCGAACTTACGCGGCGGCCTCGTGCTAATCACTGGTCCTACTGGCTCCGGCAAAACTACCACGCAAGCTGCGTTGATCGACTACATCAATCAAAACTTTGCAAAACACGTGGTGACGATTGAGGAACCGATCGAGTTCGTGCACCAGAACAAGAAAAGCACCATAACTCAGCGGGAAGTCCCGACTGATTCCAGCTCGTTTGCCGCTGGGCTCAAGGCGGCGTTACGGGAGGACACTGACATTGTGCTTGTCGGCGAAATGCGCGACTTGGAAACAGTTTCGCTCGCCCTTACGGCAGCTGAAACGGGCCTTCTTGTATTCGGTACACTGCACACAAACAATGCACGCAAAACCGTTGACCGAATGGTGGACGTTTTTCCCGCGGACCGTCAACCCCAGGCTCGTGCCATGCTCGCGAACTCACTGCGCGGCGTGGTTGCGCAATTGCTCTTAAAAAGGTCAGATCGACCCGGGCGAATTGCGGTGAACGAAATTTTAATCGCCAATGCCGCTGTTGCCGCGATCATTCGCGAAGGGGCAACGCAAAAGCTCCAGGACGTGATTGTGTCCGGTAAAGCGCAGGGGATGCAATTCATGGACGACGCCATCTGGGCGCTGCTTGAAAAAGGCATTGTCTCCCCCCACGAGGCTTTCATGAAAGCCATCGACAAAGGCCGCTTCAGACCGTTTCTGTCTCCGGAGGAAGAAGCTCTCGGCAACGCCGCCGGCGCAGTCCGGGACGATGAAAAACGGCTTTCCGGCAATTCCGTGAAACCGATCGGCACTCGCGCGCGCATAGGAATCCGCTGAACGAGAGGATGCTGAAAGACTTCACCGCGGATCATGCTAATTACACGGATTAGGAAATCGCTACCAATGAGCGACGATCTGCAGTCCTCTGGGGCCAAAAGTTATCACTAGGCGGCCTAATCGAAGCAAACAAAAGGCTGCGCATTGGCGACAAATTTCGGTCGCCACTGCTGGCAATAACTGTAGCGATCACGCTGATTAGTTTGCGGTTCTTGGCTCTGAGTGTGAAGTCCCTCGCTTTACTCGGGATGACCTGCGTTAGCGATTAGGAGCACTGCCGTGCCCTTGAGCTTGCCCGCGCGAAATCGGTCCAGCGCAATGTTGGCTTGTTCCAAGGGGAACGTTTCTGTCTTTGTTATAACTGGAACACGCGGGGCGATGTCGAAAAATTCATCCCCATCGCGGCGGGTCAGGTTTGCTACAGACGTAATGATCCGTTCTTCCCATAGGTCCGCATAGGGAAAGGAAGGGATATCGCTCATGTGAATTCCGCCGCAGACTACAATGCCGCCTTTGGCGAGAGCGCGCAGCGCCGCAGGTACCAGCGGGCCGACCGAGGCAAAGATAATCGCAGCATCGAGTTTCTCCGGCGGCAACTCGTCAGAACCGCCGGCCCACTTTGCGCCCAGCGCCTTTGCGCTTTGCTGGGTCGCCAGGTCACCGGGTCGCGTAAACACGAAAAGGTCGCGCCCTTCATAAAGGGCAATCTGCGCGATGAGATGCGCGGCGTTACCAAAGCCATAAATGCCAAGCCGGCGCGCATTCTCTGCTTTGCGATAGGAGCGATAACCGATCAGCCCCGCACAAAGCAGCGGCGCAACCTCGACATCATTGTAGCGGTCAGGCAAATGAAAACAGAATCGAGCGTCGGCGACAGTGAATTCCGCATAACCACCGTCAATGGTATAGCCGGTAAAGCGCGCTTGATCGCACAAATTTTCCCGGTTCGATCGACAAAAAGCGCATTCGCCATCGGTCCAGCCGAGCCAGGGAATGCCAACACGGTCGCCAACCTTGAATTTTGAATTTAGTTCTTCTCCGATCTCTTCTACATGGCCAACAATTTGGTGACCCGGTATGAGCGGCAGTTTTGGGTCCGGTAATTCGCCATCGACCACGTGAAGATCGGTCCGGCACACCGCGCACGTTGCGATTCGCACCAACAGTTGTCCTTTGGTTGCTCTTGGTTTGTCTACGTCGCGGAGTTGGAGCGGCTGCCGCGGCTTATCCAGAACCATCGCGCGCATGAGCTTCGCCACGTTAAAGCGTTAAGGCGTTGAAAGGTTAAAAAGTTAAATCGTCGATCAATGGACGCCCGCTGGCTCAGGTCGCATTTCTCCCCTCGCGGGTTCGCCCTCATGATGGGTGTGCGCGCTGCGGAGAAACGGTACCTTGTCGAGCACGTGCTCCTGGAACCATTCGAGCCAGAGATAAATGACTGGCGTCACAAACAGCGTAATCAGTTGGGAGAAAATCAGACCGCCGACGATCACCAGACCGAGCGGGCGGCGCGATGCTGCATCCTGTCCGAACCCCAGCGCAATCGGTATTGCACCCATGAGCGCGGCAAGCGTGGTCATCATAATGGGACGAAACCGTTCCATACTGGCTTCGTGAATGGCCGAGCGCAGGTCCCAACCTTCGTCGATTCGTTGCAAGGCAAAATCGACAACCATGATCCCGTTCTTCTTCACGATACCTAACAACAGAAAGAGTCCGATCACACTATAAAGTGAGAGCACTGAATGAAAGAGATACAATGTAGCCAATCCGCCCACTACTGCGGGCACGATCGCCGGGAACAAGACCGTGAATGGATGCACGTAGCTTTCGTAAAGAATTCCCAGAATTACATACATAACAAAGATCGCGGCGAGCAGCAGCAGGGGCAGAGAACGGAACAGCTGCTGGAACACGAGCGTTTCTCCCTGGAAAATACCCTGCACGGTGGGGTGTTGCGGATGGATTTGTGCGAAGGCGTCCTCGATGAACTTGGTGGCGTCGCCGATGGCGACATCTGGTAACAAATTGAAGTTAAACGTGACGCTAGTGAATTGGTTTAAATGGTTCACAGCTTGAGGGCCGATAACTTCCTTTGTTGATGTTACAACACGCATTGGAACGAGGCTTGACATGTTACCTGTAGTGGTGGCTATGGTTCCCCCACCCGAGCCGCTCGCGCTGAAATTGCCGCTGGTGCTGCTGCGGACGTAGAGATCGTCCAAGTCGTCAGGGTGCGCCCGCTCCTTGTCTTTGACTTCGAGAATGACCTGATATTGGTCGTCGGGTTCCTTGATGAGATAGACGTAGTTTTGCGAGTAAGCGTTGCGTAACAGGCTTTGGATGGCAGACGTAGAAACACCATAAGTGGCGGCACGATCCCGGTTGATGTCGATCTTAAGGTTTGGCGTGTCGTGGTAGTAATCAGAGCGGACACTGGCGAAGCCCTTAAACTGTCGCAGCTTTTCCATCAATTGGTCGGCCATCGAATAAACATCGTCCGGGACGATGCCGCTTATCGTGTAGGCGTACTGGCCCTGAGTCTGGCTCGTGGCGCCAACACTGATTTGTAGCACCGGACTCGGCGTTAGCACGGCAGCAATGCCGGGAATGGAGCCAAGCGATTTTTGCAGCCGCAAAATGATTTGATCAACGGGCGGACGCTCACTGCGCGGCTTCAGAAAAAGAAACATCAGGCCCTGCGACAATGCGCTGCGCGAGGAAAAACCAGCGAGTGTGAAGAACTGCCCCACGGCTGGGTCCTCTTGGA
>JAALOD010000008.1:36871-37989 GCA_013372845.1 Candidatus Udaeobacter sp. | reverse complement strand
GCGCGTTTGTGGCCGGCTTTGCGCTCGCCCAAAATGCGCGCGCACATCAACGGCGTGAGCGTCAGAGACACAAGGCCTGAGGCCAGAATGGCCACGATGATCGTGACGGAGAACTCACGGAAGATGCGGCCCAGCAGTCCGGGAATGAAAACCAGCGGAATGAAAACCGCTGCGAGCGAAAGGGTCATCGACAGGATAGTAAAAGAAATTTCGCCAGCACTGTTGAATGTAGCCTTCAGGATCGACTCGCCGTGCTCGGCCCGGCGCACGACGTTTTCCAAAAACACGATCGCGTCATCCACAAGGAAACCAATAGCCAGCGTAAGCGCCATCAACGTGAGATTGTTAATGGAGAAATCGAGCATGTACATCACGGCGACGGTGAGGAGCAGCGACATCGGCAACGCCACAGCAGGAATTAGCGTGTCCGTGGCGCGACCGAGAAAAACGTAGATGACAGCCACAACCAGCACGAACGCGATGATCAGCGTCCATTTCACTTCGTCAGCCGAATTGACGATGGTTTGTGACCGGTCGAACACCGGCGTGAATTTGATCGAACCGGGCAAGCTCGCGCGCAGCTCAGGAAACAGCGCTTTAACGGATTTGGCAACCTCCACTGCATTGGCGCCTGCCTGCCGGTTAACCGCGAGGACGACCACCGAGCCAGGCGGCTTGAAACCGCGCATCCAGAAGAAGCGCGAGATGCGCTCGTCCTGCACGCTTTGGCGAACGTCGGCGACGTCACGAAGGTAAACCGGCGACCCATTTGGGTTGCGAGCCACGATCAACTCGCGATAACCCTCGGCCTTGTCGATCTGCCCATTGGGCTGCAGCACAAAGGTGCGATGCGTGCCGTCGAATTGCCCCGCGCCGGAATAGACGGTGCCCGATTTAATCCCGCTGGCCAGATCGTCCATCGTCAGGCCGCGCGCAGCCAATGCCGATGGATCGGCCTTGATCCGAATCGCGCCCTGGACGCCATAAATGTTTACTTGTGAAACTCCCGGCAGAATATTGATGCGCTGCGCGACAGCCGTGGACGCGTACTTATACAGATCCCAATCCGTCAGCGTGTCTGACATTAAGCCTAACAAGTAGATGGCCTGGTCGTTGGG
>JAALOD010000008.1:4807-36585 GCA_013372845.1 Candidatus Udaeobacter sp. | reverse complement strand
GGCAGATCGTTGACAGCCAGCTTCCCATAAGTCGCCAGACCAGCGACAATGACGGAGAGCGTCAGCAGCACGGTCATCACCGGCCGGCGAATAAACGGTCCGGAAAGTCCGGAGCCTTCGATCGGGACTAACTTTGCCGTCGATTCGGGCAAGTCCCTAGCAAACGAGTTCGATCCAAGGCGGTGCTTATCCTTTACTTCGCGTTCGCCGTCATGTTCGTCAGCGTCATTCATTATCAGATTGCAGCTTTAAAAATCCCGACCTATCGAGATTGGGAGTTGCCAGCGGTTTGAGCGACGTATGGTTGAGGCGCTACTTTCGCTCCCGGCGCAAGCGAAAGCTGGCCGGTTACCACTACGGTCTCGTCGGGTTTCACGCCGCTCTCGATCACGGTGAGGTCGCCTTCCTGCCGTTGGCCGGGCTTCACAGGGCGAAGATCGACAGTGTTATCGGGTTTCACCACGAAAACAAACGGCCCACTCTGGCTAACCTGGACGGCCTGTGCCGGCACGAGTGTGGCGTTCTTGAGCGTGTCCAGGATGAAACGAACCCGCACAAATTCTGAGGGCCACAGCGCGCGGTCGGGATTCGGCGTGACCCCGCGAGCTTTCACTGTTCCAGAGCCTGGCTGCACTGCGTTGTCAATGAAGTAAAGATCGCCCGTGCGTGGCACGATTGAGCCATCCTGCAGGTAGGTTTGCACCTTGATATTCGGCCCGCCGAGATATTTTCGCACCAGCGGAAGATCGTTCTCAGCCACAGTGAAATCGGTGTAAATCGGATCCAGACCTAGAATGGTGACAAGCGGCGGAGTCGAGGGTCCAACCAGATTGCCAACGTCAACATTGCGCAGACCGACTCGTCCGTTGATGGGCGATTTTATGTAGCACCAGTCGAGGTTCACCTGGGCAGACTCGGTCGCGGCCTGAGACTTCTGCGCGTTCGCCACAGCTGTGTCGTAGTCCTGATGCGATATGACCTTTCTAGCACTCAGGTCCTCTTGTCGCTTCAGGTTCAGCTGATCCAACTCGGCTTGCGCTTTCGCCTGGTCGAGAGCGGCTTGATACGGGCGCGGATCGATCGTGAAAAGCAAGTCGCCTTTCTTCACGTCGGAGCCATCCTGAAAATTACGCGTGATGATTACGCCATTGATCTGCGCCTGCACCAGCACAGTTTCGTAAGCCGCGCAGGTGCCGATTTCATCGAGGTAAAGCGGCACATCTTTTGTAACGACTTTGGCGACGGTCACAGGACGCACTGGCGCCTGCGCCGGCTTCAACGTGTCGACACCTCGCTGAAAGGTGCGAAGCAGAACCAAAACAGCTAATACGGCAAAAAGCACGTAGGCCCAGCGCGGAATGGATTGCCTTCCCTTCCGTCGAGGTTTCGCTACCTTCGGCGCTTTAGCCACCACGCGACGCTCTTGCTCTTGCACGATGTTCATTTTCTTACCGTGGACCGGAATTTCGCCAGCCTGCCATTTCCGTTTTTCCCTTCCGCTTTTTCGTAAATCCGCGTGAGCACGCGCACGCAGGTACGCAAGTCTGCCGCCGAGACATTTTCCAGTAATTCGTAGCGAAGTTTTTCGGCGGCTGCGTTGATTTGGGAAATCACCCGCTGAGCGCGTCGACCGAGGAACACCATTTTGCAGCGACGGTCGTGCAAGGAGCTCCTGCGGATAATCCAGCCTTCGTTCTCCAGACGATGCAGCAATGTCACCAATGACGGCTGCTCGATCCCCAGACGCTCCGCTATTTCGGCCTGTGTAAGGGCATCTCCTGCCAGCGAGAGATGCAGCAGCGTGCGCCACTTTGCCTGGCTCAGGCCCATTGGCTTCAGTCGTTCGTCCAACTTCAGTCGCCAGGCACGAGCAGTCCCGTGGAGCAGCGGCCCAAATGTTTCGTCATCGGACATGTGAGGCAGATTAAATTGGTTAGCATGCTAACCAATTCCCGATCTGTCAGCCTGTCAATGTTCATTTAAGGGCCAACTTCGAACAGAAGCAGCTCGCGTTTGCGATAATCCCGCACACGAGCACGCAGATGCGCACGTCGCGGCGCCCATCGTGGTGTAGTTGTCGCTTCGGCTTCTTTGTCACCTTGAACAAGAAAATAATGCGCATCGGCCGGCAGTTCCTGGATGTAACTCACATATTCCAGCGGCGCCTTCACATAAAAAAATACCGGCTGATATTCTGGATCCACCGCGTAAAGCGTCTCACTCAGGGGAACGAGAGCATTAATTTCCGCCGCGGCCTTCTTCACTTGTTGCCTGTTTCTCAAGACGACCGCCGTGACTGGATAGCCAATCCCTCCAACTACGACTCCAACTCCAACGAAAAGCGCAACTATTTTTGCCCATGTTCGCTCGTCCGACGTCCCTTTTTCCCAGGGCCACTGCAATGCATGTCCGGCACAGCTCATCGCCAGCAACCATGAAGCTGGTGCTATTGCCGGCATGCTATATCGAGGCAAGGCACCGGGAACGAGGTTTAGAGCGAGAAACGGTACGGCTATTCCCCAAGCGAGACCGCGCGCTAGCCGTTGCTCAGAGTGATCGTGAAACTTTGAAAACCTGACGAAAGGGAACAAAAGAACCCAAGGCAAAAAATAGATAAGACCGCGCGGGATATTTTGAATCCAACTGGCGAACTTGAAATCGAAGCCTTGGAGCCGGCCTGTGAACTGATTCGACCACTTCACTGCCGCCACCTGCGTCGGGGTGCTGTGCAAGAACGGAATAGCCCACGCCGCAAAAATCCCCAGCATGATTGCCAGCCCTGCGAAATGCGCGGGGTGAATAAGAAGCCGCCACTCTTTCATATGCCAAGCCACGGCAAACACGATGGCGTAGAAAAATATGAGATGGGTTGGACCTTTCGCCAGGAGCCCGAGCCCTAGAAAAATGAATGCCGGAACCCAAATGAGCCACGGAGATTTCCGTTGAACGAAAAAGCTCAGCCAAAAAATGATCGCAAGTCCACAAAGAGAGACATACAGCGCTTCGATTTCAATTAACCGGCCTTTTTCGATCATCCCGATGTTTGTCATCCAGATAAGAGCCGCGACGATCGATCCTCCTGGGCGCAGACTGGTGCGCGCCACGGTGACAAATGCGACGGCCACCGCGAGCACGACAACGGCCGATGGCAGACGTGCTGTCCATTCGTTGCGCACTCCAAAAATTCGGAAGGATGCGGCTACCAGCCAGTTCACGAGGGGCGGCTTTCGGAAATATGGATTTCCTCCAACTTCCGGAACGATGTAGTTACCGGTGTGGAGCATCCCTATCGCCGGCAAGATTCGTCGGCCTTCTTCTCCCTTGATTGCAATCGAACCAAGCGCCGGTAAATAAATCACCGCCCACACGAGAAGGACGACAAGAACGGCTGCAACACGCGAATTCATTGGGTGCTGCACGTTCGATATTGGGCGTTGAACGTCAAATCAAACCGAACGGTAGTTGACGAGAAACGGCCGAGAAGGTAACCTAAGCGTCGAGTCCGCGCGCTGATCGGAGTGGGAACTGGCGTCCCACTCTTTTTAGTCTGCGGGCTACATGTTTTATGAACGCGGAATTTATTGCGATGCTCGATTACCTGGAGCGGGAGCGCGGGATTAAACGCGAAATCCTGCTCGAGGCGGTCTCGAACGCCCTGCTCTCAGCCTCGAAAAAGAGCGTGGGCGCTTCGCGCGAGCTGCGGATCGACATCAATCCGAAGACCGGAGAAATCCGGGCGCTGGCAAACCTGGTGGTCGTGGACAAAGTGGCCAATCCCCAGGATGAGATCGAACTGTCTAAAGCGCGCAAAATTAAACCGGATGCAAACGCCGGCGACATCATCGAAGTGGAAGTAACGCCGAAGAATTTTGGGCGGATCGCGGCGCAGACAGCAAAACAAGCCATGATGCAACGGATCCGCCAGGCTGAGAAAGAAATGATCTATGAGGAGTTCAAAGACCGCGCCGGGGAAATCGTCAGTGGAACGGTGCGGCGCTTCGACCGTTCGGATGTCATTCTCGACCTTGGAAAATTTGAGGCCATAATGCCTCAGCGCGAGCGAGTCGTAGTAGAAGATTACAACGTGGGTGATCGGCTCCGTGCGTACGTCGTCGCGGTGGAAAATGGAATTCGCGGCCCCGAGATCATTGTATCGCGCAGCCATCCCAATTTTGTACGCCGGCTTTTCGAGTTGGAAGTGAGCGAAATCGCGGACGGTACGGTGGAGATTCGCGGCATTGCGCGAGAAGCGGGCTATCGCACCAAGATCGCAGTCTGGAGCGCGAACGAAAAAGTGGATCCTGTGGGCGCGTGTGTCGGGATGCGCGGCTCGCGCGTGAAAAACATCGTACGCGAGCTGAACAACGAAAAGGTCGATATCATTCGCTGGAGCTCCGATCCGAAGGAATACGTCCTGGAAGCGCTCAAACCGGCAAAAGTGAAGAATCTCGTTTTCGATACGGAGAAGAAAAGTGTGCAGATTTCCGTTGATGAAGATCAGCTTTCGCTCGCGATCGGGAAGAAGGGACAGAACGCGCGATTGACTTCCCGATTGACCGGCTGGGAGATCAATATAGGCAAGGACACATCGGCGACGACCGTGGTGGAACAGAAGGTAGCGCAAGCAGCTCAGACCCTCGCCGGCGCACTACCGGTTACTGAAGAGCAGGCGCTGACCCTCGTAAAATCCGGCTTTACGAACCTGGAAGGATTGCGCGATGCGGATGTGCAGGATTTAGTGGATATTCTCGCAGTCGATGAAACAAAGGCGCGCGAGATTTACGAGGCCGTCCATCGGCAGGAACTCGTACAATAACATGGCTCTGGTTTAGGGAAGCTCGAGCCATGAGCAAAATTTTAAACGAACAACAATGGCAACGAAGACGAGCAGCAAAACTGCAACGCGCAAACCATCCGCGCGCGGGACTACTGCTGCTCGCAAGCCAGCAGCCGCGGCCAAGGCAAAGCTTCCAAAGCAAAAATTAGAGGAGAATGTCGGGCCGGCGGCCAAGTCGCGCACCGCTCAACCTTCAACGTCGGCGCCGGAAACTGCTCGACCTTCGCCCCGCGAAGCAGAGAGCATTTCGCTGATTGATCGAAAAAAATCGAGTAAAAAGGCCGAAGAAGGCGAGGTAAAACCGAAGCGGGCCGTTTTACCTCCAATTTCACGCATCCGGGCCTCGCTAGAGACTCCGCCAACTCCCCAAAAACCAGCGCCGTCTCCAAAGAGCGCGGTCTCGGAACCCGCCCCAACCGAAGTGCCCGGCACTGTTGCCGGCGAAAAGACTGCAACCGATGCAACCGCGTTGCCGTCCGCTGAGGAAGAAACCGCGGCGCAGAAAGTCATTCTTATCAAGCCGCCAATTGTCGTTAAGCAACTGGCGAATGAGCTGGGGTTAAAGCCGCACCAACTCATCGCGGAGCTAATGAATTACAACATCTTCGCGAACATCAATCAGACAATCGAGCCAGATATCGCTTCGAAGATCGCTGAAAATCACGGGTTTGTTCTGGAAAAAGAGCGTCGCGAAAAAGGAGGGGGCGTTCACAGAGTTGAACAGGTAGTCGTGGCGCCTCCACCGCCAGTCATTGAAAAGAAAGAAGAACTCAAGCCGCGTGCACCCATTATCACGTTCATGGGACACGTCGATCATGGCAAGACAACGTTGATGGACGCCATTCGGAAGACCCGCGTCGCTGCGGGCGAGGCGGGCGGAATCACCCAGCATATCGGTGCCTATAGCGTCAGTCACAACGGGGCGACTGTCACGTTTATCGACACACCAGGGCACGCTGCCTTCACCGCGATGCGAGCGCGTGGCGCCAATGTTACCGACATCGTCGTGCTCGTTGTCGCAGCCGACGATGGCCTGATGCCGCAAACGATTGAAGCGATCAATCACGCAAAGGCCGCGCCGCATGTGAAGATCATGGTCGCGATCAACAAGATCGATCTTCCTTCGGCAAACATCGACAGAGTAAAGAAGCAACTCCAGGAGCAGGGCCTGACCCCGGAAGATTGGGGAGGCGAAACGATTGTTTGTCCGGTTTCGGCAACGAAAGGCACGGGAATCGACCACCTGCTCGAGATGATCGCGTTGCAGGCGGAGGTAATGGAACTCAAGGCGTCGCCCACCGCCACACCGCGAGGAACAGTGATTGAAGCGCAAGTGGAGGCTGGGCGCGGTCCCACTGCCACGGTTATTGTGCAGATGGGGACACTAAGAACTGGCGACGCTTTCATCTGTGGTGATTACAGCGGCAAAGTAAAATCGCTCCTGGACGACCGCGGCAAACCAGTAAAGGAAGCCGCTCCCTCAATGCCAGTGAAGGTGCTTGGTTTCACGGGGCTACCAAATGCGGGCGATGAACTGCTCGTGATGGATTCCGAGCGTTCGACAAAGACCCTGAGCGAAGAACGTTTACTGGCCAAGCGCACCGATAAATTGACCATTCCTAAACGGGCGACCCTTGAAAGCCTGCTCGAAGCTACAGGTGGAAAAAAAGTCCTGCGCATCGTGTTAAAGTGCGACGCTCAAGGCTCGCTGGAAGCGCTGGTTGGAGCGTTGAAACAGATCGAGAGCAAGAAAGTCGATTTGGAAATCATTCACTCCGCGGTGGGACCGATTTCCGAGTCGGATATTCTATTGGCAAGCGCTTCGAGTGCTGTAGTGATCGGTTTTAATGTGAAGGTGGAGAACATGGCCGTTTCCGCCGCGAAGAGCGAAGGAGTCCAGGTCAAACTTTACAGCATCATCTATGAGTTGCTCGATCAAATCAAAGAAGCAATGGCCGGGTTGCTGGACCCCGAGCATCGAGAAACGGTCATTGGACACGCCGAGGTGAAGCAGGTTTTTGAACTTAGCAAAGGTATTGTCGCCGGCTGTCTCGTCACTAATGGCAGGATAACGCGCGCGGCACGGGCTCGCGTGCTGCGTAAACGACAACCTGTTTATGACGGCGGGATTTCGACGTTGCGCCGCTTCCAGGACGACGTGAAAGAAGTGCGTTCGGGACTGGAATGCGGAATCAAACTCGGTGATTTCAGTGAATATCAAGTAGGCGACGTGATCGAGTGCTATCAACTTGAAGCTATCGCTCAAAAATTGTGAAGGCAGTCATTCCGAGCGAAGTCGAGGAATCCCGTGGCGAAACCCAAAGATGATTTCACGGGATCCTTCGACTCCGCTTCGCTCTGCTCAGGATGACAGCAAAAGGCTATCATGAAACACCGAATGCTACGCATTAATGAAGTCGTGAAGCGCGAGTTGAGCGGGATTGTTGCGCGAGAAATCAACTTCGAAGGCGCCCTGGTCAGCATCAACCACGTGGATGTAACGTCAGACTTAAAGAACGCGCACGTGTTTGTGAGCGTTCTGGGAACAGAGGCACGCGAGAGCGTAATGAGCAAGCTGGCCTCTCATCGTCCAGCGTTACAGGCAGAACTTGCTCGTCACGTCACCATGAAATATACGCCGCACCTTATTTTTCATCTCGATAACTCTATCGAGCGCGGGGCGCGAGTCATAGAGATCATGCAGGAGATGGAAGCGTCTCCAGGCGAGGAGAAGTGAGGCTTTAAACAACCAACGCTCAACGTCCGACCTCGAGCGTCCAATGTTCGCTAAAGCGCGCTCTGCCTTAGATGTTGAGCGTTGAAAGTTGGACGCTAGACGTTGAAGATTGCGCAATCGTGACCAACTCGAAATTCGAAGAAATCGCCCAGATACTACGTGAGCACCAGCGCTTCGCCATCCTGGGTCACGTTCGCCCTGACGGCGATGCACTAGGCAGCCAGCTTGCGCTGGCGCTTTCTCTTCAAGCACTTGGAAAAGAAGTGCGCGTATGGAATGAAGACGGAATGCTGGAGAAGTATTCCTTCCTTCCACGCGCTGAGTTCCTCACCAAGCCGCCCTCCATTCCAGAGGATTTCGATGTCGCCATCGCGCTTGACACGGCAATTCAAAACCGGCTTGGCACTGCTCTGCCAGCAGTTCGGTCGGCGAAAATCTGGATTAACATCGATCACCATATGAGCAATCCAGGTTATGGCGACGTGGTCTATGTTGATTCGTCTGCGCCCGCCACGGGTGAAATCATTTTTCGTCTGATCAAGAGCGAGGACCTGCCGTTCAATCGAGACATCGCGGAAAATCTTTACGCCGCCATCTCTACTGATACTGGCTCGTTTCAATATCCAAAAACCAGCGCCCACACTTTCGAGATAGCAGCTGAACTCATTCGCACGGGTCTCGATGTCGGACACCTGAGTCAGCTGCTCTATGAGAATTATCCGCGGCGGCGTCTGGAGCTTTTGCGAGAACTGCTGCGCAACATGCGCTTCCAGGAGGAAGGTCGCGTCGCAAGCTTTAGTCTTACCCTGAAAGCAGGCGCTGAGCTGGGCGTCCTTCCCGAGGATAACGAGGGGTTGATCGATCACTTGCGCGCCGTCCGTGGCGTTATCGTTGCCGTTTTTTTCGAAGAACTATCCGATGGCAAGGTCCGTGTGAGCATGCGTTCCAAAACCGATGCCGTCGATGTCTGTGCCATCTGTCAGGAATTCGGCGGAGGCGGCCATGCACTTGCCGCCGGCGCGCGCGTGCGCGGAACGCTTCCAGAGGTAGAGGACCGCGTTTTGGCGGAAGTCGGCGTGAAAGTTAAGTCGTTGAAATCGCCACAATGCTAAGCGGCGGCCCGACGACTCTTCGACGATTTAACATTGTAACTCTTTAACTTGTTAGCGTTTTTGCACCATGTCCCATCCCGTAGCTACTGACGGCGTCCTGCTCGTGGACAAGGCTGAAGGGATGACTTCGCACGACGTGGTCGCGTTGGTCCGTCGAAGGATTCAGGTCAGAAAAGTCGGCCATTGCGGCACGCTTGATCCCATAGCGACCGGCTTGCTTTTGATCACTGTGGGACGAGGCACAAAGGTCCAGGATTTACTCATGAGCGAAGACAAGGAATACGCGGGTACATTCGTCCTCGGAGTGACGACCGATACACAGGATCGGCAGGGAGTGGTAATCCAGCAGCGACCGGTTCCCGCGCTAGACGAAACCCAAATTCGCGCCGCATTTGAAAAATTTCGAGGCGATTCTTATCAATTGCCGCCGATGGTTTCCGCAAAAAAGCACGGCGGTGTGCCGCTGTACAAGCTGGCGCGTCAAGGAAAAGTGGTCGAGCGCGAGCCGCGCCTTGTGCACGTCTATCGCTATACAATCGATCGAATCGCGCTACCCGAGATCGATTTTAGTGTTTTGTGCAGCAAAGGTTTTTACGTACGTACTTATGCTCACGACATCGGCGAGACTTTAGGCTGTGGCGCGCACCTAAAGTCGCTGCGACGAACAAAATCGGGGCGCTTCGATGTGGCTAATGCAATCAATGTCGCTCAAATCAAAGATGCGCCACGCGAGGAAATCTTGAGCAGACTCCTGAGCCTCCCAGACGTGTCGCGGATGCGTGGAGCTTAAAAGAAAATGACGAATTAATGACGAAGCACGGAGCACGAAAACCTGCCGACCAACATTTTCGTCATTCGCCGTTCGGATTTCGTTCGTCATTCGTCATTCGTCATTCGTCATTTTCTTGATGGAAACTCTTCGATCCATCTCCGAGTTATCGAGGCTACGCGGCCCCGTCTTTCTCGCCATCGGGGTCTTTGACGGTGTGCATCGTGGCCATCAAGCTGTCATTTCCACTTCTGCCGAGCACGCCCAGTCGGCAAACGGCACTCCGGTCGTTGTTACCTTTAACCCGCACCCGATGAAAGTACTTCGGCCCAGGGAGGCACCACATCTGCTCACCGCCACGCAACACAAGATCAAATTGATTCGCGCTCTCGGCGTGCAGCATCTGCTCGTCATCAAGTTCGACAAAACATTTGCTGCGACTGCGCCGGAAGACTTCGTCCAGCAGTTGCTGACCCATTCGAAACCGCTGCGCGAAATCTGCGTTGGGCATGAATGGTCATTTGGAAAAGGCAGGCGCGGCAATCTAGCCCTTTTAAGGAAGCTGGGCGCGCAATTCGATTTCAATGTCGTTGGAATCCCCGCAGTTACACTCGGGAACGGCGAGCTCGTGAGCAGTACAGCGATTCGCCACGCAATCGAAGCAGGTGACCTCGCGAAGGCCGCCGAGATGCTGGGTCGCGAGTACACGATCCTTGGCACGGTCGTGCGCGGCGAGAATCTCGGGAAAAAGATCGGGTTCCCGACGGCGAATCTGAGCGCTCATAGTGAGCAATTTCCCCCAAATGGGGTCTATTTCGCACAGGCCACGCTGAACGGAGCAACCTATCCTGGCGTGGTAAATCTCGGCTATCGCCCAACAGTGAACACCAGCAAAACCGAGCGCGTGCTTGAAATCCATCTGCTCGATTTTGACCACGAAATTTATGGCAAGGATGTCGAAGTGCGTTTTGTCCGCTATCTCAGGCCAGAACAGAAATTCGAAAGTCTCGATGCATTGACCAGGCAGATCGAGTTCGACGTGCAGCAGGCACGCAAACTTTGCATCACGTAATGTGCCTAGGCAGTGCCGTTTTACGCCTGGAGGAGGCCAGTTTGCAAGCCCCGCTCTCTGGATAGTGCCGCTGCAGCGCCGACAGCTGCAATCACAAGACCGCTGGCGAGAGCAAGCACAAACACCCATAACGCGGGCAAGGCCGCGAGACGCTCAACCATCACACTGATAAAGCGACCGCCACCTGAAACGACATAGGCAAGCACACTCGCGAGTAAAGTCATTCCCAGAAGTATGGCAGCCCGCAGCAGATCATGACGGCGCCGCGGGGGCGGTAATTGTTGCAACACTCGGGCAGTAAATCCCTCGTCGTCGATATACGGCGCCGCTTCGCGCAATTCTCTATCAAGCCAATCTTCCTGGTTCACCTGTTCCATACCCTTTACCTAATTTGGACCCCAGTCGGCAAGCATTCGTTTCAATTTCTCACGTCCCCGAAGAACATTCGTTTTCACCGTGCCAAGAGGGATATCGAGAACACGGGAAGCTTCATCGTGGGAAAGGCCGTTCTGGCAGCAAAGTAGGACCGCAGAGCGTTCATTTAAAGGAAGTAAATTTAGTGCGCGCATAAGATCGTGCCTTAAAGCGGGATCGGCCACCTGAGGGTCGTGTTGCGTTTGGAGTTGTTCCTCGTCGATTCCCACAAGTTCCTTCCGGCGGCGCGCGTCTTCTCGAAAACAATTGTAGGCGATTCGGTAAATCCACGTGGAAAAACGAGCCTCACCGCGAAAACTACGGATGTTTTTATACGCACGCAGGAATGTTTGCTGCGCAAGATCGTCTGCGAGAGCGACGTCCGTTCGAGTAAGTTGCCGGAGCAGACCGCGCACGGCGGATTGATGCCGCCGAACCAGCTCACCGAAAGCGTTTTGGTCATCATCAACAAGAACTCGCGCGACCAGGTCTGCATCAGTCAGCTCCACGGCCGCAGATTACGGTACAGGCGGCGGATTGTCCTTCTTCGTATCGAGCTTCCATACAAGCAAATAGCCAGCGCCGATCAGAAACGGAATCAGGCCCAGCGTCCACGAGCCGCCCTCCCAATCGTTCGCGGCGCCGAAAAATACCATCAGACCCACACCGATCATTGTGAGAATAACACCACGGCGCAAATCGGACCGCTGCCGCTGAGCCGGTGGTGGATTCAGCAGGGCCGCGGGCACAGGCTGTCCTTTTTCGACCATCATCCGCACCGTTCGATGAAGAGCGCGCTGTCTGGAGAAACTGAAATACATGATCAGCCCGACGATTAGAACCGGCGCGCCAAAGACCGTCAGCAGCGTGATCGCAACAATTGGGACCACGAGTGCTGGAATATCGTCGTGCGACTTTCCATGAGTAAGGCTATCCAAGTCCGTATCGTGGTCGTCTATTGTGAAACCGAAGTGTTTCTTCTGTTTCTTCCTGATCGACTGCTCGATCTTACTCGCAGGCGTCGAAGTCGCCGAAATAGTAGCCGTTGCTGCGGGCGTGTTTGCGATTGGCGAGGCGGTCGGAGCCTGCGCAAACGAGCTTAACGCCAACGCGAGGGAGCAAACGTAAATAATGATGAATCTGTTCATAGTGGATGATTTGACCGTGGGATGCGTTCAGCACCCTGTTTGGATTCAACTATTTCATTCCTCCCACGACAATTAAAGGTTGCGCCCCGCGGGCGGCTGGACATTATTTGTCTCCCTCTCAAAACTGCGGGTGTAGCTCAGTGGTAGAGCGTCTCGTTGCCAACGAGAAAGTCGCGAGTTCGACCCTCGTCACCCGCTCATTTCTCGACTGAATTGCCCCCAAGCATCGGGTACACCCCGCCAGAATCCCTTCGAAACGATGCATCAATGGCGCAAACTAGCTGAGCCCGGCTGGCTCAGTGCCCATGAGAACCCTTTGCAAGCGCGGTCACGCGGCAGACTTGTGATTATCTCAAGACCGGGGCGCAAGCGGTTGCAACTCGAGATTGCGTGTACGTCGCGCAATCTTGCCCGAAAGCTCATCGAAGAATTCGGCGGACGCGCTGAGAAATGGCCACGCGATTGGCTTAAACGATTCGCGGATCTCCACAAATCGAAGCCGCTCAAGATTGGAAAACGCTTGTTAATCTCAACCACGGCGTCATCCCAAGCGAAGCGAGGGACCTACAGAGTCGGAAGGACGACACGCAGCGGGCGGCCTGGCGTTCGTCAACCTCTGGTCCTCGTCATTCCAGCTTCTGCCGCTTTCGGGACAGGAGGACACGCAACGACGGCAATGACGCTTCGTCTCCTCGAGCGCCTGACTCGCAAATGGGAAAAAGACTGGTCGCTTGCCGATCTTGGGACCGGGAGCGGGATTCTTGTTCTCGCGGCGAAACGTTTCGGCGCAGGACGCGTGACTGGTATTGATATCGATCCGAAAG
Organism: Candidatus Udaeobacter sp.; assembly: GCA_013372845.1. GTDB lineage: Bacteria > Verrucomicrobiota > Verrucomicrobiia > Chthoniobacterales > UBA10450 > Udaeobacter. The sequence goes on along the minus strand of JAALOD010000008.1, from coordinate 23,672 downwards.
CGATTTCGATCGCAAAAGCAAACGCCCGTCTCAACAAAATCGACAATGCCGATTTCCAACTCGGCGATGTGCGCAGGTGGAAACCAGCAGCCAGGTGGGACGTTATTACCGCGAATCTATATAGCGAGTTGTTGATTGACGTCGCGTCGAAACTGAAACGGAGTAATTGGGTCATTCTGTCCGGCGTGCTGCGCACGCAGGAAGATGAAGTCCTTCGTGTTCTCCGGAGGAACAACATGGAGATCGCAAGCGTGAAGCGTCGCGGGAAGTGGATTGCCCTGACGGCACACAAACGCTGAACGTCCAACGCTCAAGTATTCCTGATTCGACGTTGAGCGTTAAAACTTATTTGACGTGATGGTCGCCTGACGGCTACGTTTCCGAAGCCTTGGCGGCTTCGGGTTCTCTGCATTTCACGCGGTTTAATCACGAGCCGCGGCAGAAACAGACACTATGCAGAACGAACAACTTGCCTATGCTGCCGTCACGCCATATTCGATGCGCAAATCGCGCACCGGCGGCATCGTTGGACGGCTGATTTCCCGCACAGGACTCGACCTGGTTGGCGGACGCATGTTCGCGCCGAGTCACGAGTTAGCCGAACGTTATGCCGAGACAATTGTGACGGAAACCGATCCGCGTCATCGCGCCACACAAGGGTTAATTCGCGACTACGTACTGAAGAATTTCACCGGCGAGAAAAACGGACAGCATCCGCGCGTGTTGTTCCTGATTTTTCGCGGCCCGGACGCGGTGGAGAAGATTCGGCACACTGTCGGCCATATTGTGCACGAGCGCACCAGCGGCGAAACGATTCGCGATACCTACGGCGATTATATCGCCGATGATTCAGGCAAAGTAACTTACTTTGAGCCGGGTGTGCTGGCAGCGTTCGACCCAAAGGCGGTCGAGCGGGATTTGAAGCTTTGGGCGGAATTTTCGGATTCTGACGGTGGAATCCTGGACCGAGTCGTCCCCTTCCCCAGCAACGCACAAGTCGAAAAGACTCTGGTTTTGATCAAGCCCGACAATTTCAGGTTTCCGAATCTGCGGCCCGGCGGCGTCATTGAAGTGTTTTCGCGGTCGGGGCTCTCCATCATCGGATTCAAAGTTCATCAAATGAGTGTTGCGCAAGCGGAGGAGTTCTACGGCCCGGTGCTGTCGGTGCTTGAGAAGAAACTCGGCCCAAAGAGTGGCCGCGAAAACTGGGAAAGCATTGTTGAATTTATGGCCGGGCAAAAACCCAGCGAATGTCCGCCCGAAGAACGCGACGCTCGCGGGACGGAAAAATCGATCGCCATTGTTTATCAAGGCGTGGACGCCGTCCGCAAGATTCGCGATGTGCTTGGCCCGACCGACCCAGCCAAAGCACCGCCAGGCTCGATCCGAAGAGAATTCGGACAGACGATAATGATCAACGCCGCACACGCGTCGGATTCCCCTGAGAACGCGAAACGCGAAATGGGAATCGTTCGAATCGACGAGAATAATTTCAAACCTCTGATTGAAAACTTCTACCGGCGCTCATAGTTTGCGCTCCATTTTGAACCATCCCACAACCAGCCCTACTCCTATGGAAATTTCCGAACGCGCCGCTCAACTGAGTCCTTCGCTTACTCTCTCGATCGATAGCAAGGCCAAAGCCATGAAAGCCGAGGGCATAGACGTCTGCGGTTTCGGCGCAGGCGAACCGGACTTCGATACACCCGAACACATAAAAAAGGCTGCCATCGAGGCGTTGGAGGCCGGCTTTACCAAATATACGCCCAGTGCTGGCATCCCGGAGCTCCGTCAGGCGATCGCGGAAAAACTGGCTGCCGATAACGATCTGAATTATCGCGCGACGCAGGTCATCGTGAGTAACGGTGCAAAGCACGCGTGCTACAACGCGATCCTTGCCACATGCCAACCCGGTGACGAAGTCGTCATCCCGGCGCCATATTGGGTCAGTTATCCGGAAATGGTCAGATTGGCAGGCGCCGAACCCGTGATCGTGCCGACCAGCGAGCGCAACTCCTGGAAAATGCGCGCCGAAGACTTTGAGAATGCAATGACCCCTCGCACGAAGATGTTGATCATGAATAGCCCGGGCAATCCAACCGGGGCGGTTTATACGCGTGAGGAATTGCAGGCGATTGTCGATGTCGCGGCCGAAGAAGACATCTACATCCTGTCGGACGAAATCTACGAGAAGCTCGTCTACGACGATGCGAAACACGTAAGCATCGCGTCGCTCTCACAGGCTGCCTACGACCTGACAATCACAATCAATGGCTTCAGTAAATCCTACGCGATGACTGGTTGGCGTCTGGGTTATCTGGCAGCGCCCGATGCTGTGGCCAAAGCGGTCGATTCCATCCAAAGCCATACCGCATCTAACCCGTCTTCCTTCTCCCAGTATGGGGCGCTCGCAGCTTTAAAGGGGGATCAACAGCCGTTGATCGATATGCGCGAAGAGTTCGATATTCGCCGCAATTACATGTTCGACCGCGTCTCAAAGATTTCCAATGTGACCGCAGTCAAACCGCAGGGCGCATTTTACGTGCTGGTGAATATCAGCCAGCTCGGTCTGACCTCGCAAAATTTCGCGGACCGCCTGCTGAGCAAAGCCAATGTCGCAGTCGTTCCGGGAGCTGCCTTTGGTGACGATCGCACCATCCGGCTCAGTTACGCCACCAGCATCGACGTAATCAAAAAGGGATTGGACCGCTTCCAGGACTTTTGTCGCACGCTGTGAGGTGGAACGTGTTCTCCTGAACGCGTTGCTAAAACAAACTGCGCCTTCGGGACCAAATCAAGATCGCCTTCGGAGAAACCGATCCGCCTTGCGCCGTCATTTTCTAGCCATCTAGTGTTGCGCGATGCCTGGACACCTGGCGCTCATTCTTCACGCGCATCTTCCTTTCGTTCGTCATCCGGAACATGAGCATTTCCTCGAAGAAGACTGGTTCTTCGAGGCGATGACCGAGAGTTACATCCCATTGCTGCGCATGATGCAGCGCCTGGTCGATGAGCGTGTGCCGTTCAAGCTGACCATGTCGATCACGCCGACGCTCTGCGCAATGCTGCAGGACGAACTGCTTTGCGAACGCTACGTGCGGCATCTCGACCTCTTGATCGATCTCGCTGACCGTGAACAAAAACGGAATCGCAATCACCCACAGCTCCGCGACCTCGCAGACTTTTATTTCAAAATATTTCGCGAAACCCGGCGTTTCTTTGTCGATGAATACAAATGCGATTTGCTTGCCTCTTTTCGCGAACTGCGGAAAAGCGGCGCGCTTGAAATCATCGCCTCGGCAGCCACGCATGGCTTGCTACCCCTGCTCCAGGAGCCGGTTGCAGCCGAGGGCGCTGACCTCGGCGCTGCAGCGTCTTGCCCGTCCGCGCCGCGGTCAACGCCTCCGGCTACGGCAGCAATGCGCGCTCAGATTTTGATCGGACGCGATGTTTATGCTGATCTTTTCGGCGCCGAGTCCGCCGGGTTTTGGTTGCCCGAATGCGCTTACGGACCAGCTCTCGAATCTATTCTGCAGGAGGCGAATATTCGCTGGTTCGTTCTCGATGCGCACGGCTTGCTGTTCGGAACACCGCGGCCGTGCCGCTCGATTTATGCACCGTGTTATACGCGGGCCGGGCCGGCCGCTTTTGCACGCGACTGTGATTCAAGCAGGCAGGTTTGGAGCGCACAGGGAGGTTATCCTGGCGACCCTGCTTATCGTGAATTTTATCGCGACGCCGGATTCGACCTTCCATCGGAACACTTGGGACCAGTTGGCCACGGCACCCGGAAATTTTCCGGCGTAAAATATCACCGCATCACCGGGCCCGGTGATGAGAAGGAATTGTACGATCCAGTTGTCGCGGAAGAAGTGGCCGAGACGCAAGCCCTTCATTTTCTCGAGGAACGCCGGCGTCAGATCCGCGAAGTTACTACTGCAGGCTTCGATCCCATTGTCGTCGTTCCGTTCGATGCCGAGCTATTCGGACACTGGTGGTTCGAAGGCCCCCGTTTCCTTGAATTCTTCATTCGCCAGGCCGCAAACGAAAGAAATTTTCATCTCTCGACGCCAAGCGAATATCTGGCGGCGAATCCCACACAGCAAATTATTGAGCCAGCAGCCTCAACATGGGGCGAGAACGGTTATTTTGAAGTTTGGCTGAGTCCAAGCAACGCGTGGATTTATCCACAGCTGCACATTGCGGCACAGCGGATGAGTGAAGTTGCACGCAAATATGCAGGCGACGTTGCAGGGCAACCCGGAAAGCATTCGGGGTTGCCGAGCGAGGACCCGGCAGGCGGAGCGCCTGTCCTACAATTTGCCGATCGTGTTCTAAAGCAACTTGCCCGCGAACTTTTGCTGACCCAATCGAGCGATTGGGGGTTCTTGATCAAGACCGGGACAGCTCGCGAATACGCTACCAAGCGCACCATCGATCATCTCGCTCGCTTCAAGCTTTTACACCATCAACTCGTCACGAATACGGTCGATGAAGAATTTCTTCGCGAGTGCGAATTGCGCGATAATCTTTTTCCGAACGTGAACTGGCGTTACTACATCTAGGCCACTTGTCATTCCGAGCGAAGTCGAGGAATCTCTGGCTGTTCTCTTCTGCCTTGTTTTCATCTAATTAGAGATGTCTCGACTCCGCTCGACATGACAGCCAAAGTCCAGACCACGATTCTGACGGCGTTCCTGGCGTCTGTCGTCTTCGCTCAAGAATCGCCAACGCCAGTTCCATCGCCGATAAACGAAGAATCTCCTGAGTTGTCAATCTCGCCGGCTGAATCTGTCACGCCGTCGCCCGTGCCAGAGCAAACGTTTTCGGCATCACCCGCGAGAAGCGTCCGCATCAGTTTTGTACCGCCGCCATTGGAAGGCACGATCAGCCTGGGAATCTACGATGCGAAAGGCAAGCTGGTGCGCGTTTTGCACCAGGAAGCAGACCTCAACGAATTCAAGATCGGTGCAGACGCGCTGGTAACACAATGGGATGGAAAAAATGACGATGGCGAAGATTTACCCGCCGGAAAGTATCACGCGCGCGGTTATCTGGTTGGTCTACTCAAAGTGGAAGACGTCAGCCAAACCGCAGCGTCCCCTCCCGAAAACAACTCGAGTGCAAACGCCAGAGTGAAACTCACGCCAAATCCCCTGGCCAACGATAAACGGGCAATCGTCGAGCTGGCCGCGGGGTTTGACAGCGACGGAAGCTTCTTGAAAACAAACGACGATCTGCCGTTGTTCACGGTAAATGAATCGCCAAATCTGATTCGTGTATCGATTATGAAGAACGGAGATAAATCGGTCGATATCTGGCAGACCGACGGCGCCGGTTCTCACGAATTCCGCATCTCGAATGTGGACCAGATGATGGCGTTCGATTGTGGCGAGTTCGAATTGAAATAGAACGAGCTGCCGGCACAGCGCACGAAGCTACAACCGCTGGTCACGAGGCAAAATCTCTGCTAGTTAAACGCCGATGCCTGCTCCCGAGTTTCAACATACAGTTGGTAAGACCGCCAGCTTTAGCGGCACCGCCCTGCATACGGGTGACAAAGTCACTCTGAAATTGCATCCCGCGCCCGTAGATCATGGAATCAAATTCAAGCGGAAAGATTTGCAGGATGAGCCGACGATCGACGCGAAGATCGAGAACCTCAAAACAGTCGAGCGCGCCACAACTATCGGCGAAGGCTCGGTGCGCGTGCACACAGTGGAACACATCCTGTCCGCGCTCTCGGCAATGGGCGTGGACAACGCCATCGTGGAGATGGACGCAAACGAGCCGCCAATCGGCGACGGAAGCGCGCAGCCTTATGTCGATCTCATCAGAAGAGCCGGCGTAACTGCGCAGGACGAGCCACGAAAATTTTTCGACGTGCGCGAGCCGATGCACGTGGAAGCGAAAACGGGCGCCCTGCTTGTTTTGCTCCCGGACAACAAATTTCGCATCTCATGCACCCAGGCCGGCCCGAATAACCGGTTCACGCAGTTTTTGTCGATGGATGTGACGCCCGCGGTCTTCGAACGCGAGATCGCTCCGGCGCGAACTTTTGTTTACTACGAAGATGTTAAGCCGCTCATGGATAAAAACTTGATCAAGGGTGGCAGTCTCGAAAACGCGATTGTGGTGCGCGGAGATGCGGTATTAAGCAAGGAACCGTTGCGTTTCGGCGACGAATTCGTGCGGCACAAAATTCTCGATATCATCGGCGATCTGGCGCTGGTTGGCCGTCGGATCCGGGGCCACATCGTGGCGGTGAAACCTGGTCACGCCACGAATGCGGACCTGGCCCGCTCAATCACCCGCGAACAGACGCGCAGAAGCGCGATGAGCGCACCGCGCGCGATCCCAACAGGCGATTCCGGTCTGGACACTGGCGAAGTGATGAAGATCCTTCCGCACCGTTACCCTTTTTTGATGGTTGACCGGGTCATCGGCTTCGAGGGCGAAGATAAAATTACGGCCATAAAATCCATCACGATTAACGAGCCGTTTTTTCAGGGGCATTTCCCCGGTCATCCAGTCATGCCTGGAGTAATGCAAGTAGAAGCGATGGCTCAAGTGGCCAGTATTCTTTTGTTCAAATTGACGAAGACTTCGAGTCGTGTCGGCTATTTCATGAGTGCGGACCAGGTGAAATTTCGCAAACCGGTTTTTCCGGGCGACACGATTTTCATTCACGCCGAGCTGACGAGAGCGCGTGGCAATCGCATGGCGAAAACGAAGTGCTACTGCCTAGTAAACGACGCGGTCGTTTCCGAAGCCGAACTGATGTTCACGTTCCTCGACGAATGAAGAGAATGACGAATGACGAAGGACGAAGGAATTCCAAATGACCAATGACGAAAACGCTTCGCCGAATACATTCGAGCTTCGCGTTTCGTCATTCATTCGTCATTCGTCATAGCTCATTCGTGATTATGTCTGACGTGCAGATTCATCAAACAGCGATTGTTGATCCAAAAGCGGAACTCGGCGCAGGAACAATCGTCGGGCCCTACTGCGTCATCGGACCCGATGTGGTTCTCGGCGCAAACTGCTGGCTCCAACATCACGTCACGCTCTGCGGACCGATGAAAGCCGGCGAGAAGAACAGATTCTATGCCTACTGCTCTATCGGCCAGCAAACGCAGGATCTAAAATACCGCGGCGAACCGACCTATCTGGAAATCGGCGGCGAAAATACATTTCGTGAATTCGTGACAGTACACCGCAGCACGACAAGTGAAGGCAAAACGCGAATCGGTAATCGCGGAAATTTTCTCGCTTACAGTCACATTGGACACGATTGCACCGTGGGCGATCACGTCATTTTCTCCAACAACGGGACGTTGGGCGGTCATGTCCAAGTGGGAGATTACGCAGTGATGGGCGGACTCACGGCCGTACATCAATTTTGCCGGATTGGCCGGTTTGCGATCACCGGCGGCTGTTCCAAAATTGTCCAGGACGTTCCACCATTCATGATCGCTGATGGCAATCCGGCCGAGATTCGCGGCATAAATTTAGTCGGTTTGGAGCGCAAAAATTTTCCAGCCGAAAGCGTGAAGCTCATCAAAGAAGCCTTCCGCCTGATTTACCGTTCGAAATACAATAGGCGCCAGGCAATCGAAGCGATGCAGAAAGAATTGCCTCAGACAGAAGAGATCACCGAAATCATTCAGTTCATCGAACAAAGCGAGCGCGGAATCATTCGATAAGATTGTGACCGCGGGTCACTCCGATCAAAACGGATAAGACATTCCGATTTATCTACAGCAACAATGCCCCGTTTAGGCCAGAAGCAAAGCTGGCGACAGCGCCTTGGTTGGTTGACGGGCGAACTCATAGTCGTGTTTGCAGGCGTGAGCGCGGCCTTCGTGGTTAAGAACTACCGCCATAAGCAGTATGGCACGGGACCTTCACATTCGACTCGATGCCGTTCAATCCTCGAAGTAGAAGAATTGTAGTCGGCTCAAAGGGGCTTGCAGCCGGTGACTCAGGTGCGCGGCAAACTTTCAGCCAAATGCTTTCAGGAGTTGAAAGTTGAATGCTGAAGGTTTGAAATCCCCAGAAGTCTCAACTCTCAACTAGAAACTTTCAGCTTTTCAATGCCTGCCGTCCTCACGTTGTTGCGAATCAAAAATCTCGCGCTTGTGGAAGAGCTCGAGTGGCAAATAGAGCCGGGGTTTATCGCTGTCACGGGAGAAACCGGCGCGGGTAAGTCGATCATCATCGGCGCGTTGCAACTTTTGCTGGGCGAGCGCGCGGACAAATCGCTCATCCGAACAGGTGCGCATCTTTGCACTGTGGAAGCAGTCTTTAGCGGAAATGATCTGCAAAGATTAAATCTGCAGCTTGTCGAGGTCGGCATCGAACCATGCGAAGGCGATCTGATCATCAAGCGAAGTTTCTCGGCGGCCGGTGGGACGCGCCAGTTCATCAACGGTTCGCCGACGACTTTGTCTGTACTGAAAAATCTCGGAGATGAACTTGTCGATCTTCACGGACCGCACGATCACCAGTCGCTGCTCTCTCCGGATACGCAGTTGAGCTTGCTCGATTCGTTCGCGCGGGCTGAAGAACAGCTTGGTGAATATGGAAAGCATTACCGTCAATTACAGACGTTACTAGCAGAGCATGCCGCTTTCGACACAGCGGAAACGGCGCGCGAACAGGAGCTCGATCTTCTTCGTCATCAGATGACGGAGATCAAATCGGCGAATCTTGTCGCGGGCGAAGAGGAAGAAATCGAGAATCGCTACAAGCTCGCCAGCAACAGTAAACGGCTGATCGAACTGGCTAGCGCGATTGCCAACAAAATTTCCGAATCGGATGGTTCCGTTCTTTCCCAGCTTGCGGAAACCCAGCGACTGTTGCGCGAATTGGAAAAGATCGATAGCTCGATCACGCAACTTTCGTCGGCTCACGGGGCCAGCGTAGTTGAGCTATCGGAGATCGCTCGGGCGCTTTCCGCTTACGCAGAAAAGCTCGATCTTGACCCGGAACAACTCGCCGCGCTGGAGCAGCGGGTTTCGCTCTTCGAAACTCTGAAGCGAAAATATGGCGGCTCGATCGCCGAGGTGATCGCGTTCGGCGAGCGCGCAGCCGATCGAATGCAGAAGATTGAGGGACGAGACGCCGAGCTGGAGCGGCTCGCAAAAGAGATCGAGAACGTTCGTGCAAAAATGAACCGCACCGGCGAAGCGCTGCGGAAACTCAGAACAAAAGCTGCGCCAAAACTTTCTGAGAACATCCGGCGCAACCTGCGTGATCTTGGATTTCGCCAATCCGAATTCGAAGCAAAACTGAGGGCGCTCGATGAGCCGCGTCCGAGCGGATTCGATGCGGTGGAATTGCTTTTCTCACCGAATCCGGGCGAACCGCTCAAACCGCTTCGTGCGATTGCCTCGAGCGGAGAAATCTCCCGCCTCATGCTGGCGATTAAATCGGCGTTGGCTGGGCACGATGAGATTCCCCTGCTCGTGTTCGATGAGATTGATACCAATGTGGGGGGAGAAATCGCCCATGCAGTTGGTGTTAAGATGCAAACATTGGGACGCGACCATCAGGTGATTTGCATCACACACCTGCCGCAAGTAGCCGCGACGGCCTCTTCACATTTTGTTGTCACCAAGGATGTCGCGCGCGGCCGAACGTTTTCTAATTTGCGTGAAGTCACTGGGAAATCGCGGCAGGAAGAGCTCGCACGGATGCTTGGTGGCAAAAGCGAATCCGCGCTTAAGCTCGCGGCGAGTTTGCTTAAGGAAAGATAGTGATTCACCAATGAGGCGAATAACAGCAGCAAATCGCAGCGAAAGACTTGTAGGACGTTTCTGTGAAACGCCAACCCAAGGCCGGCGTCTGACGCTGACGCCCTACAATCATCTCTTCACCGGACCGAGCGGCAGGACAGTTTTGCCGAAAATTTCGTTAAGCAGCTGGGCGAGGCCGGCGTAGATCGCGGAGAAACCGCAGAAGATCCCTTCGTAACCGGTAAAATGTTTGAAGCCAGCGCTCGCATTCGTGTAGTCGCCAATCGCAAGCAGGAAGAACAGGATCGTCAGCGTAGCAAACACAACCTGTAAAGCGCGATTGAGTCGCAAAGTCGCGATAAACATGACCCCAGTGAACAGACCCCACATGGCAAGGTAGGCTGCCATTGCCGTGTCGTTTGACGCGGTGGCCCACCCCAATTTCGCCATGACAATCAGCGTTACGAGCGAAAACCAGAACAGGCCATAAGAAAGAAACGCAGTGGTGGCGAATGTGTTGCCTTTCCTCCATTCCATAATCCCTGCGACAATTTGGGCAGCCCCTCCATAACAGATTCCCATCGCCAGAATCATGCTGTTTAACTCGAAGAAACCGGCGTTATGCAGGTTTAACAGTACAGTCGTCATGCCAAAACCGAGCAACCCTAACGGGGCGGGATTTCCGGTCGTGTCCTTGATTTGAGTGACGGATTCATTCATGGCGCGAAGAGTCTTGCGAAAGAAGATTCGACAAGGCAATAATAATATCGCGAAGTCCAAAAAACGTGGCGCCGTAACAATTTAGCTTGTGCCCGCGGCAGCACCGAAATTATCGTCCGGTTTTCCCATATGATTCAGCGAGACTATCTCATCATCGGCGGTGGCATCGGCGGGGCCAGCGCCTGCGAAGGAGTTCGCCGTCACGACAAGCGCGGGAGCGTGACGCTGGTCGGCGCCGAAGTGTTTCCACCTTACAAACGCTGGATCCTTTCGAAGGACTTTTTGCGGGAGAAGGATACCCAGCCTAAGAAATTACTCGAACCCAATGAGGCCTGGTACGAAAAGCACAAAATCGAGACGCGATTTGGCACCGTCGTAACACAGTTCAACATCGATCGGCGCCTGGCCGTCCTTGCCAATGGCGAAAGTATCGAGTTCAACAAAGCGTGCCTGGCGATGGGCAGTCGTCCAGTGCGCCCACCGGTAGCCGGAACCAGTCTCGGCAATGTGATCTATCTGCGCACGATTCGCGACACGCTAGCCCTAAGGGAAATGGCGAGCCTCGAGAAAGGCATCATGGTCGTAGGTGGCGGGTTACTCGCATGCGAGGCGGCAGCCAGTCTGCGAATGATGAAACTGAAGGTCGGTCTCATGCATCGAGATTCATATTTGCTAAACCGGTATGTCGATCCCGAGACCGGAAGCTGGATCACTGATTACTTTGCGAAACACGGACTGACCTTGTCGATGGGCGAAAGTCTCAATGGTTTTGAGGGCAAAACTGTTTTGCGCAATATCCAGACAAAAAGCGGCAACCGATTTCCGGTCGGCCTGGCAGTGGTCGCATGCGGGGCAGAACCAAATCTCGATCTTGTCCGCAACACGCCGCTGTCCGGACCGCACGGGTCCCCGGTCACTGAATATCTCGAGACAGAAGAAAAAGGGATTTATGCTGTAGGCGACCTGGCATTTTACCCGGATAGGATAATGGGCGGTGTGCGGCGCCAGACGCATTGGGAGAACGCCCGGAGCCAGGGTTTGGTGGCAGGCGCCAATATGACCGGCAAAAAGCGCATCCGCTACGAGCAGGTCCCCTATTTTTGGACGGAAATCTTCGATTTGCGGATGGATTTTGTTGGCGATTTCAGCGTGCTGCCGACGCGTGTTGATCTTCAGGGCACGTACGCGAAGAAAAAATTCACCGCGCGCTACTATCAGGGAGACAAACTCCGCGCGATTCTGCTTTGCCAGCAACCGCCGCGCGACGTGGAAACTGCGAAGAGTCAGTTACGCCAGGCGCAGGGTAAGTGAACTGCAGCGGCGTAGTATCAGCGCCCGCTGTCCAACGCTCGACGATGGTCGAATGCGGATTTTAAATTGAGCCCAGGTGTAGCCGCGAGCGTTGACCGCGGCGTCCTGTGCACAATAAAGCTAAAGGGAGCCGGGTCAGCGCCCCGGCTACAGAGGCGCGCATAAGCGGTTTTGTTCCCAATCATTGGTAGCATCCGCATCGCGCGCGTATCTACTTTTCGCGTCACGTAAGTACGATCGCGAGCACGATGAAAGAGCGCGATCGCACCCATGAGCGCGTAATCCTGCTGCCGCAAAGTGATGTAAAGAAATGTGTAAACACCCGCGAGACCTGCGCCAATCATTAGCGTGCGCGCACCGCCGCCAAGGAAAAATCGGCAATACCACGTAATCAACACGGTCGATCCGACCGCCGCGATCAGGTAAGCCCAACTGAATCCAATAAATTCCGAAATCGACAATAGCAGCAGGTAAAACAAGCAAAGCGCCGCGCCGACCATCAGATATTGAAACGGATGAATTTTCTGGCGTGCCGTGACTTCGAAGAGAAAGAAGGTTGTAAAAACCAGCACAAGGAAGAGTACACCGTATTTGATCGAGCGTTCGACATAGCGATACGCGTCCAGAATCGACAAGAGCTGAACACCGAAACGCGAATTCGTGACGGAAAGGACACTAAACCGCTCATTGCCGGTACGACTCGTCCACGATTGCGGATAATCGCGACCGTAATAAGACACTTTCCATTTCGCATCGAATCCGTTAGGGCGTACCGACCTGTCCGCAGGCAAAAACGCGCCGCGAAAGGCTGGATCAGGCCAATTCGATTTCAAGGTCGCCTCATTCTGCACCCCGAAAGGCGCGAAGTAGATTCCTTCGCTCCCATTGAAATCAAGTGGAATGGAAAATTCGGTTCCGCTCGCAATCGGTTGGTCGGTGCCGAGCAATGCGGTCGCACCTGTTGTGTACCCGGGAACTTGGGAGCCTGGCAGTAACGGGTGCCTTGCGCCACCCCAGGCGAGAATCAGTGCCTCCCGTGTTCCTCGCAAATCGTTCACCGCGATAGAGACAAACGCATCCTTCCATTGCACGTCTTTTAGATCGATCTTGAACGGCCCAAAATCGGGCGGCGCAAACTTGCCCGTGAGCGTCACCTGTGCGCGAAAAACTGCCGCATCGTAGATGCCACGATGCAACATCTGCGTCTCCACGTTACCAGTGATATGCAGCGTTTCGGGAAGAAAATATGCAATCGCTGTGCCGTTCTCTTCCACTTCGCGCCGCTCCATTTTGCCATCAGGTGCCGGCACTTCTTTGACTGCTTTAAACTTGTATTGATACGGAATCCCAAGCACCGGCCCGATCACATTTTGTTCGCTGCCCCACGACGATGTGATGTCGGCGACCGCTTCATTGCGCCGCTGCAATCGCTCCCCAACACGCCGGTGATCATTGCGAGCGGAATGAGAAGACCAGAACGAGCGCGCCGACCCCGAGCAGCTTGATGATCGTGCTATTGCGCTTCCCAAATGACGGCTGCGATTTGGCAACGGCGCGGCGCTGTCTGGCCTTCAGGCATGCCGCGATGTTGAATCAGAGAAAATTGATCACGTCAATGACCTTATTCGGCGATTCTCTGTTTAGTATCCCGGTCAGATGCACACCGAGACAAGCGGCTAGCAGGATTCCTTAGCCTTGGACTCGCCACTGCTTCCGAATTCGCGCCGCTTCGCGCATGAAATGCGGATTTCGAATTATTTTTGTAGGATTGTGCCGGGTTGAATCGCTTCGCACAAAGAATGACAAACAATCAATTAAGCGTCTGCCGCGCCAGTTAATCAATTCCTGGCTGACGCAGTGTAGCCCAGTCTGCGCGCATAAGGACTGAAAAAGATCAGCACTCATCGTTGGATGACGGTGATGTTCCCAGTCGAGGATCTTTATTTTGCGAAGAAGTTTACGTATCGGTGGCGGAACGCGTTCCGATAGCGAGTCAGCGTACGCGCCGAGATTGGAATGATGAATAAATCCTTTGCCGCCGATCTTCAGTGTCCTTCCCAGTTCGCTGAGGTAGGCCTCGACGAGTTCGCGCCGTAAATGTACGAACGAGTCGAAACTGAACACGAAGTCCACCGAAGCGTCGGGAATGATTGATAGCGAACGGCCATCGTTAAGATAGCAGCGCACATGCGATTGAGCCGCGAAACGCCGACGACACGCTTCGACACATTCACTGGACGCGTCGACCACCCAGAGTTCCTGACAATAATCTTTGAGATAATGCGTCCACCGCCCAAAGCCGGGCGCTATTTCCAAAATCGTCCCGGTTGGCAGGCAATCTCGAATACGCGGAAGGATGGTGCCGGACCATTGCGCGGCGGAACTGCCCCAGGGCTCGGACCATTCCTCGCCTGCATCCTTCCAATCGTACTTCTCTGAATGGCTCGGCATACTTCCTTGGTCAAAACGTGGCTGGGGCCGGAATCGAACCGGCGACACGTGGATTTTCAGTCCACTGCTCTGCCAACTGAGCTACCCAGCCTTAATACTTATCGATTTTATCGGCTAGCGATGCTGATTGCGGGCGTTCATTATCGCGCAATCCGGTTGCAGGAGCACAGCGCTTACCCCAAATCAGAATCGCTTTGATTCGCGGACCATCGCAATTGCCTGGTTAGCCATGGAGATTACATCTGTGCATTGCTGCGAGTCCTCGGATCGCGAAAGTGCTGGTGTGCGAACGTCGTGACAATCCAGCGCGGAAAGTGCGCCATTCACCAGCTTTGTGTCCGGGTCGGACACGACACATGACGCAATCGACTACGCAGCTTCGCAGCCATTTACATATTCACCGCGGTTTGACCAGCGCTGCCTGGTCTCACGAAAATCCCGTTTGTTCGTGCGTTTTCAGTGCAAAAGTTTCGAAGAAAGTCGGACATCACAGCGAGATCTCTACACCAAGAAAAGCCGCAGAATTTAATGAAATCCTGCGGCTTTTTTATCGCTGATCTTCCAGGAGTCCGGTCAATCGACGACGACGTGGTCAATGATGCGTAAGTCGCCTTCGTTTGCGTAATAAATACGCACGTGAGCGCCGGGCTTAATCGCGGTTCGGATCACTTCGCCGTTCTTGTTCATAACGTGACCTCGCCCATTGAGTACATAGGTGCCTGGAGTATTCGAACGGTCCTCGCGAACGACGAGAGTTTTGGCCGGCTGGTAATTGGCCGCCGAGCCTTCCGCAGTCGTTATTTTGAGGATCGTTCCCGTTACCGTTACTCCTTCTGTGCTAGTTGTCCCTTGCTTTTTACCCTCTGAACCTGTCTGCGCAAATGCCAGCGGCGCAAGTAATGCGCAGCAAGTGAGGGCGGCAATAGTCTTCTTCATATATATCTTTCTGTTGATGTTAATGGCCATGCATGATGATCGCTTTCCCTTTACAAAGGGATTCCGGGACGCACGCTGCACTAAATCTTACATTTTCTCCTCGCTTGCTTTCTTCTGCGGTCTTGATAAAAACCGTTAAGGTGAATACCCGCGAAGGAAATGGGCATGGTCAGCCCGATTTGTTTCCTTCGACCCACTGGAGCGTGGTGCTCGCGGCCGGGAGAAGCGAAACCGAACCGGAGATTGCAGGGGCCGCACTCGCAGAGCTTTGCCAAATCTATTGGGCGCCGCTTTACAGTTTCGTGCGCAGCCGCGGGTACACTGTGCATGACGGACAGGACCTCACGCAGAGTTTTTTCGCTTACCTGCTCGAACACAAAGTTTATGCCCGCGCGGATCGGCAGAGAGGCAAGTTCCGTTCATTTCTGCTCGCCTCCGTAAAAAATTTTCTCGCGGACGCTGCCGACAGAGAACGGACGCTCAAGCGTGGCGGTGCACAGAATTTTCTGCCTCTGCATGAAGAGCAGGTGGAAGAGGCGGAGTCGCTCTTTCAGACTCACAGTGGCACGAGCAATGAAGATTGGCTATTCGATCGCAGTTGGGCGGAGGCGTTAATCGGCGCTGGATTGGAACGGCTCTCGGCAGATTACAAACGTGAGCGCAAGGAGCAGCTTTTCAAGGAATTGAGGGTTTTCGTCGCCGGCGGCGCGGACCCGCCACCAACTTATGCTGAGCTGGCGGATCGGTTGGGGATAGCTGAGTCAACACTTCGGAGCCATGTCACTCGCCTGCGGGCACGTTATCGAGAAGCGTTGCGCGCCGAGGTGCGCCGAACCGTGGATACCGAACCGCAGGTAGATGAAGAGTTGCGCGAGTTGCTCCATGTGCTAACGCAAGCGTAACGGAGATGCGCCATGGAAACACGGTTACCATCTGGCGTCGCGGTCTGCTCGGTATGCGGCGAGCCGTTGAACGCGAAGGGTGACTGCCTCGCTTGTCTGCTTCGGACAGGCTTACAGCAAACGGTCGTCGAAACCAAACCATCCGCATTAGCCTTCGGCGATTTCGAGGTCGAGCAACACGCAGATGGCTCTTACTGGGAACTCGGTCGTGGTGCAATCAGCGTGACCTACCTCGCTGCAGACAAGGTGTTACGCCGCGGAGTGGCCCTTAAAGTGATCGAGGTCCCTGCGGCGGCACGCGGCTCGCGAGCTGTGCGTGAACGTTTTTTACGTGAAGCTCGCGCCGCGGCTGCTCTACGGCACCCGAATGTAGCTGCCGTTTTCCAGTTTGGTGCTTCCCCCGCTGGCACTCACTGCTATTACGCGATGGAATTTGTCGAAGGCGAAACCTTGGGAGCTCGCGTACGGAGGGATGGGCCGCTTAATGCGAAGCGGGCTCTGGAAGTTGCGATTCAAGTCACGCGGGCGTTGATGGCTGCGGCAGTCCACGGTTTGATCCATCGCGATCTGAAGCCAAGCAATATCATGCTCACGACGGAGTCGGAAGTGAAGGTCATCGATTTCGGTCTGGTCAAGGCGATCACTGATGCCGGCGGAGAGATGGATCTGACGCAAGGAGAATTTGTTGGCACACCGACTTTCGCGAGTCCTGAACAATTTGGAAGCGGCCCGGTCGATGCGCGCTCCGACATCTATTCGCTGGGCGCTACGCTCTGGTTTGCGCTCACCGGATTGGCACCACACTTCGGCAAGACATTGGAAGAGATTCGCGATCGTAAAACGCGTGATGATCTGCCGGTCGCGCAACTGGACGCCAGAAAAGTTCCTGAACCCCTGGTAAGACTGTTGCGCTCTACCCTTGCCATAGATCCCGGCGAGCGGCCCGCGTCGGCTCACGAATTGATGGAAGCCCTGGAATCCTGTCGCCGGAAGCTTACTCGCCACGTCGGGGTCGCCTACCAGAAACCTGCTCTCCGTAGTGATGCGTTTGCCAGAGCGTTAACCGACGCGAAAGCGTGCGTTAGCGATCCCGACAGTTTACAAGCGCTTTTCCACAAAGCAGCGAGGAAAGCAGCGTCGGTCTCGAGGAAACCGTTTAAAGAGAACTGGGCTTACCTTCAAACGATGCTGCGTTTAATTCGCGCCTACTATCGGGGCGAATACCGTCAGGTTTCCGATGACGCGCTCCTGTGGATCATTGCAGCCCTAAAGTATCTAGTGGATCCATTCGATTTGATTCCGGACAAGACCCCGTTTCTGGGCTTCGTCGATGACGCAAATGTCGTAGAACTTGTTAAAGATAAAACTCGACGGACGCTCGATGACTTCATGAAGTGGGAAACAACGGAGCGGTAGAGGAGATCGACGGGAGCACAGGTTGCAAATCGCAGCCGTTGCAGACGCTCGTTGAATCAGAAAACGGTGACGCTCAACACGCCTTCGATCGACGCCACGGAGCTCTAGCGCAACACGCTGCGGCGCCCGGCGTCGAATCTAGCTAGAACTCTCGCGGCAATTCCACTGCTCTACGCAGAAGGCGCAGGTAATGCTCACGCGAAATTTCGAGACCGCCAAATTGTTGCAGGTGCGGGGTGAGCCATTGGGTGTCAAGCAACGCGAATTTTTGCGCGCGCAAATGCTCTACCAGCGCCACCAACGCGATTTTCGACGCATCCGTCACGTGGTGGAACATCGATTCGCCAAAAAAAACGCCACCGACGGCCACGCCGTAGAGTCCACCAGCGAGTCTGCCTTCCTTCCAGGCTTCGACGGAATGCGCGCAGCCGAGGTCATGCAATCGGGTGTAGCTTTCAATAATTTCGAGATTGATCCACGTATCTTCGCGTTTCGCGCACGCTTCGATCACTTTCGAAAACGCACTGTCAATCCTCGTTTCAAAAACGTTTTTGCGCAGAAGACGCCGCAGCGCGTGTGGCACACGAAAATCTTCCAATGGCAAAATTGCGCGCGGATCGGGCGAAAACCATTGGATTGAGTCGTCCTCCATCGCCATGGGAAAAACGCCGAGCCGATAACCCTGCAGCAAGAGTTCGGGATCGATCATGGCGAACGAAGCGAAAAAGTTAAAACGTTAAAGGTTACAACGGAAGGGCATGACCGTTTCAACTATTTAACCTTTTAACCAATCACTTGGTGTTGTTCCGCAATCGGCAATTGCAATGCCCCGCGGCCTTCATAAAATACGTAGATGAAACGCATGTCGATCCTGATCGCGATCGCATGCCTGGCTGTGGCTGGCTGCGCCGACCCGCTCGAACAACGCTCCACGCAAGAAGTTCAGGGACAATTTGAACGCGGAGTCACCGGCCAGGGAACAGTCGGCCCGTTGGAGCGATCTCCGGGCGACCCAGCCGCAGAGCATGGCGTCCCACAGACTCATCCGTAGCGTGCGCTGAAGATGTCCGACAAATCCACGCACTCAAAAATTCTCATTCTCGATTTTGGCTCGCAGTACACGCAAGTCATAGCGCGGCGAATCCGTGAGTGCCAGGTGTATTCGGAGATTGTTCGCTTCGACACGCCCGCCGCTGAAGTCGCCGCGTCGAAACCGAAGGGGCTGATCCTTTCCGGCGGGCCCGCCAGTGTTTACGACAAGGGAGCGCCGCAAATCGACCCAAAGATTTTTTCGCTCGGCGTTCCCGTGCTCGGAATTTGTTACGGGCTGATGTTAATGGCGAATCATCTTGGCGGCCGCGTCGTATTCTCCGGACGACGCGAGTA
>JAALOD010000008.1:0-4707 GCA_013372845.1 Candidatus Udaeobacter sp. | reverse complement strand
AACGGGCTGCTCCGCGCGCGAGAGGAAGAAGTCGTGCAGCGCGTTTTCGGCGAGAATTTTCACGTGCGTTTAAAATATGTGGACGCCGGTGATCGTTTTCTCGCGCTGCTCAAAGGAGTGACCGATCCCGAAACGAAGCGAAAGCTGATCGGCAATGAATTCATCGAAGTATTTCAACACGCCACCGAAGAACTGCTCGAGGAAGATCAGAAAAATGGCGAGCGTAAACTTACCACGGCGAATCCGTCCGGTGGCGGGCACGGCGGCTACAAATTTCTAGCGCAAGGCACTCTTTATCCTGACGTGATTGAGAGTGTATCGATCCAGGGCAATCCCGCGCAAGTGATCAAAAGTCATCATAACGTTGGCGGATTGCCTGAGAAAATGCATTTCGAGCTCGTCGAGCCGGTGCGCCAGTTGTTCAAAGACGAAGTGCGTCAGGCAGGATTGCAGCTCGGTTTGCCGAAGGAAATCGTATATCGTCAGCCTTTCCCGGGTCCTGGTCTCGCCGTTCGCATTCTCGGAGAAGTTACGCCCGAACGTTTATCAATTCTGCGCGAGGCGGACACGATCGTGCAGAGTGAAATGGAAGCGGCCGATTGGTATTACAAAGTCTGGCAGTCATTTGCTGTTTTGCTTCCTGTGCAATCGGTTGGCGTAATGGGCGACCAACGGACCTACGAAAACACGGTCGTGCTTCGCATCGTCGAAAGTCAGGACGGCATGACTGCCGACTGGGTGCGGCTTCCCTACGAATTGCTGGCGCGTATCTCGAATCGAATCAGCAACGAAGTCAAAGGCGTCAACAGGGTTTGTTACGACATCTCCAGCAAACCACCGAGCACAATCGAGTGGGAGTGATTTGTCATTCCGAGCGAAGTCGAGGAATCTCTCAATGTCGCGAACAAAACTGCGAAGAATTTAAAGAGTGCGAAGCAAAAGAGCCAACCGCACTCGACGCTGGCTGGTTGGGTAAACAAATATGAATGGCGCATCGGTCAAAGCACTCGTCGCGCTGATTCCAATGTCCGTGTTGTTTGCTGGTTCAGTGGTCATCTCGCTAAGGAGAAAGTGCATCTCCTCCTTTTTGCAGTTGTTTGGCGCAACCGGTTTACTTGGCGTCGTTCTTATTCACGTGTGCGAAGCACTTGGCGTCCTTCCTGGTATGGGTTGGGGATTAAAGGACAGCATCGGCCATTATCTCGATTTGCTGTGCGCTACCGTAGGTTTCACCCTGTTTCCGGTTGGGTATTTGATGCACGCGGTGAGGATGTGTGCCGACGAGAAAGATGAACAGAAACTCTAGCCAGTCGCTGCAGCCAACGGGCGACGTGCCGTGGACTTAACCAACCTGCGCGATCGCCTTCATGAACTCGGAGAAATCTTTGCCGTTGCGGGCGGCATGATTGAGCGCCTCCAGGCGCGGATTCATTGCCGCTTCCGGTAAGGCGACGCGGAACGAACGTGCTCCGTTTGTAAAAACGATTTCGTCCCATTGAATGGAGGAGATCTCGTCGTTGAAGCGTGCTACGGCGCGGCCGCGGAAAAATGCTCGCGTTGTTTCCGGCGGATTGAAGATGGACGCCTTGATTTCATCCTCGTTTGTGACGCGGCGCATCAGACCTTTGCGCAGCAACTCATAGTATAATCCCTGGTCGAGATCGAGATTGTGATATTCAAGGTCGATGGATTGCAGCCAGGGATCGCTCCAAGAAAGTTTTTCCTCCTCCTGCAACGCATCCAGCAAGAACTTTTTTGCCGTCCAATCGATCCTGTCTCGTGTCGACATCACGTCGCGCTCGAGATCGTTGAGCACATTCTCCCACTCGCGTAGTATCCATTGTCGATCTTCGCCAGCGCCGTTATTGAGTTTGCTCGCAGCGCGCAAATAAATCCGTTGCACATCTATCGCAGAGATTTTGCGCCCGTCCTTCAGTTCGATGATCCAATCGTAAGTCTGATCGCGGCTGATCGATTTGTTTGCATCAACGGGTTGCGCGATCTCAAGCTCCGGCGCTTCCCCCCGCTCAATCAAGTCGAGTATCAGCGCGGTGGTCCCAATCTTCATGGCTGTTGCCCATTCGCTCATATTTGAGTCGCCAAGAATAACGTGGAACCGGCGATAACGGCTCGCGTCCACATGTGGCTCGTCACGGGTATTGATCAGAGGGCGGCGATTCATCGTATCGATGCTGACAACCACGCTGAAGAAATCGGCACGTTGCGAGATCTGATAGACGCCGGGCTCGCTTTGCGCACTCTCGGCTTCAATCCCCATCTTGCCCGCGCCTGCGAAAATTTGGCGGGTAATGAGAAACGGCAGCATTCCAGCAACGATCCGATCCCACGCGATATCGCGTCGCATCAGGTAGTTGTCGTGGCAACCGTAACTGTGACCGGCAAAGTCGGTATTGTTTTTGTAAAGCCGAACTTCAAATCCGGAGGGCAACTTCTGATTTCTGCGTCGCGCGCACTCGGCCAGAATGCGTTCCCCTGCTTTGTCCTGTGAAACGATTTGCTGAAGAGTTGTGCACTCCGGCGTGGAATATTCCGGGTGTGCGTGATCGTTGTAAAAGCGCGCGCCATTTGAAAGCACCAGATCGCTTTTGATTTCCTCGAAGCTAAGCGGGCGACGTTTATCGATCTCGTAATAGGCCGATTCGTCGGTGTCCTGAAGTAATTCTCGAGCCCGAAAGCCCCGCGCGTCCAGATGCGGGTCTTCCAGTTCGTAATCCCATTTCATCAGCGCGCCGTTTTCGGTATAACGCCGGACCAGTTCGATCGACTCGGCTACGACATCGACAGTCTCCGCACCGCCGAGAGTGATGCCATATTCCGTCTCCAGCCCAAAGACGCGTTTCATCAGATCCTGCACTTTTCCGATGTCACTCCGCCAATGTACGAATGGAGATCAAGCTAAACCGGTGCGGCACTGTGCTCATTTTCCCTTCGCAGGCATCAGATCACGCCAAAGGTTGCACGCGCTCGCGCGTCAGAGACCGGTCTGACGGGCGAAATTTTTACAACGTTCTCGGGATCGTAATCGATCAGCTTGAGCCAGTCTTCCGTGATGTCGGTAGTTGGGAAAATATCGTTCTCAATGTACTCGGCGTTAAAGGCGAGCTGCAGATCCGTTTCGCGAATTCCCTGCTCCTGTTGGGTGGCAATGGCCCGCTTAATCGCCATCGCTTTTGCGCGCTCCACAATCGAGGCGACGATCGCGCCACTAATAAGATCGCTGCGATAAAGCGTCTCCTTGCGTCCACTCCGCAGTGTCACTTCCAGGAATTTGTTCTCGTCGCGGCGCGTAAACTGCCAGTCGACAAAGCGCTCGATCAGGCGCTCAATCGATGCCCCCAGACCATCGGCTTCCTTGGCAAGCACACCATCGTAAGGAAGATCGTCCGTGAGATAGATACGGTAGATTTCCCGCGCGCCCTCTTTATCTGGCCGGTTAACTTTTATTTTTCGATCGATTCGGCCCGGGCGCAAAATCGCCGGGTCGATCAGATCGGCGCGATTGGAAGCAAGGATGATGACCACGTCGTTGAGCGAATCGATCCCATCCATCTCCGAGCAAAACATCGGGACCAGCGTCGAAAGAATGTTCGAATGACGCGATGCGCGGCGCGTGCCAAGAATCGATTCGGCCTCGTCGATAAATAGAAATGGCATGAAACCCTCGCTGCGTTTCTCGCGAGCAGTGGCAAAAATTTCGCGCACCATTCGTTCCGATTCGCCCACCCACATGTTCAGAATCTCGGGACCCTTGACGTGCATGAAATATTCCTGCATCTCAGCACCTGTTTTTTCACCAAGCTGCTTGGTCAAATTGTAAGCGGTCGCTTTACCGATCAGCGTCTTCCCGCAACCGGGTGGACCGTAAAGCAGAAAACCCTTCGGTGTGGCGTGCTGAAATTTTTGGAAAAGATCGGCGTGCAAAAGTGGGAGCTCGATCGCGTCCTTGATCGCTTGCAGCGCCGCGTCCTGACCGCCGACCTTTTCCCACGGCAACTCCGGCACATTGTCCAGATAATGTTCGTGAGATCTAGTGCTCGAGAGCATTTCCAGAGCCATCCGGTAGTTTGAGTCAACACGGACTTCGTCGCCTGATTTCAGGGTGGAGTCAGCAAGATCGGCGGAACGCTGTAACACCATCGATTGCAACCCGTGCTCCGAACCGACGCGCAGCCGGTCTTTGCCGAGGACTTCGGTGATTTTGGTTACGGGCCCAGCGGTTTCGAATCCTAGATCGCCAACGATCACGAACGCTTCGTTTACCAGCACGCGCGTCCCCTTTTTTAATTTCGCAAGCGGGATGCGCGGATCGACGTTGCAGTAATAATCGGCGCCCCCCACAACGATGTGGGCCGTATCTTTCGAAGTGGCTCCGAGAAACGTGCCGATCCGGTTCGCAGGCGAAGTCACTTTTTTGACGACTTCCTCCAGCTTCTCGATCATTCGGCGCGCTTCGACCATCGTCTCCTGTTGGTCGAAAACCTGCGGCCGCAATTCCAACAGATCGCGCCGAACCGGATCGCCCGGAGGCAACGATGCGATCACTTGATCAAATGAATCGAGGAGATTGTCCGGACCCGAGTCCCCAACCCCGCCCTGAAGTCCCTCGCTGCGCTCGTCACTCATTTATGGTTTGGGTCAATCCGCCGAACCGTGTCTCATTATACCGTTATCAAACGTATCCGCAAT
>JAALOD010000079.1:8711-15759 GCA_013372845.1 Candidatus Udaeobacter sp. | reverse complement strand
GAGGAAATCCATTTCGCTGCGCTTACCCGTGTTTCTTTAGCCCTATGAAGCTAAAGCGCATATTGAAATGGGCTGCGATCATTATTTTACTTGCATTGATCCTATGGGGTTTCACCGCCTACTGGACGTCGACGAATGACTGCAATCGCAATGGGGCTACTCCGGCCAATCCTATGAAAGCTATTGTATACTGCGAGTATGGTTCACCTGATGTTCTCAAGTTTGAAGACGTTGAAAAGCCTGTTCCGAATAACGACCAAGTCTTGATCAAAGTTCGCGCCGCTTCACTCAATGCGCTTGATGCCTACATGATCCGCGACGCGTGGCTTAATCGAGTGATTTTCGGATTGCGCAAACCAAGAGACACGCGTCTCGGTCGTGACGTTGCCGGTCAGGTGGAAGCCGTCGGCAAAAACGTGACGCAATTCAAACCGGGCGACGAGGTGTTCGGTATCTGTCGCGGCGCTCTGGCCGAGTATGCATGTACTCCCGAGCGAGCATTGGCCGCGAAGCCGCCGAACGTCTCGTTTGAGCAAGCCGCCTCTCTCCCGTTGGCCGGACTTACTGCGCTGCAGGGCCTGAGCCAGGGAAAGATTCAGCGCGGGCACACCGTTTTGATCAACGGCGCGACCGGAGGTGTAGGAACCTTCGCCGTGCAAATCGCCAAATCTCTTGGCGCAGAGGTGACGGCGGTTTGCAGCACACGGAATGTCGATCTTGTCCGATCGATCGGCGCCGATCGCGTCATCGATTACACCAAAGAAGATTTCACCAAGAGCGACCAGCGCTACGACGTGATCTTCGATAACGTTTGCAACCATTCCTTCGCCGAACGCCGTCACGTGCTAACTCCCAAAGGCATCTGCGTTTTGGCCGGCATGGGCGGAGCCGGGGTAAAAGAAGGTCAGGCCATCGGACGCATCGCTGGTAATCTTTTCACAGCGCGCGCATTGTCATCATTCACCGATCAAAAGTTCGCCCAGTACATGACCAAGATGAGCAAAGAGGATCTCATCATGCTGGGCGACCTCGTTCAGACAGACAAGGTCCGGCCAGTCATCGAGCGGACTTACAAATTAGGCGAAGCTCCTGAAGCTCTCCGCTATCTCAACGAAGGTCACGCGCGAGGAAAAGTAGTAATCACTGTGGAACAGGACAACAAAATCTAACAATGCACGAGATGAAGCGAACGGCTGGTATCTCAGGCGACAGTGAAAGGCGTGAACGTTGGAAGGAGCAAGCCTCGTTAGGCATATGAAAAGAAAACGAATACTAAAGTGGACTGCGCGCGCGCTTTTGTTCGCCTTAATATTGGCGTTCCTGATCGGGTTCATCGCTTACTGGAGATCGACTAACGAATGCGATCGCAACACCGGCGCTCCGGCAAATCCGATGAAAGCTATCCTTCATTGCGAATATGGTGGACCTGAGGTTCTCACGCTGGCAGACGTTGAAAAACCAACTCCCACCGACAACCAAATTTTGGTCAGAGTTCGCGCGGCTTCCCTAAATCCACTCGACCTGACCATCCGCGGCCCTTGGCTGTTGCGCCCAATGTTCGGAATGCGCAAACCAAAAGAGACTCGGCTGGGTGTCGACTATGCGGGGACAGTTGAAGCAGTTGGCAAAAACGTTACGCAATTCAAACCTGGCGACGAGGTATTCGGCGGAAGAAACGGCGCCATCGCCGAGTATGTTTGTGCTCTCGCCGATCGAGCAGTTGTGCCGAAGCCGGCCAACATGACGTTTGAGCAAGCGGCCGTTGTCCCCGTAGCGGCGATCACCGCGCTGCAAGGTCTTCGCGACAAAGGAAAAATTCAGTCCGGGCAAAAGATCTTGGTCAACGGCGCGTCGGGCGGCGTCGGCACGTTTGCGGTGCAGATCGCGAAATCGTTCGGGACCGAAGTGACCGGCGTATGCAGCACGCGGAATGTCGATCTTGTCCGATCAATCGGCGCAGATCACGTCATCGATTACACCAAAGAAGATTTCACAAACGGTGCGCAGCGTTACGATCTGATTTTCGACCTGATTGGCAACCATTCGTTCTCAGAGCGGCGACGCGTCCTAAATCCCAACGGCATCTGCGTCATGGCTGGAGTCGGAGGAGCAGGGTGGCACGACGGAATATTGGGTCGGTTGGCGGGGGAGCTCAACGCGTATGTGCGATCACGGTTGGTTCGCGAAAAATTTATCGCGTACATCGCAACAATGAACAAAGACGATATGACTATCCTGGGCGATCTCATGCAGACCGGAAAGGTGACACCAGTCATCGACCGAACTTACAAATTGAATGAGACCGCTGATGCTCTGCGATACTTGGAACAAGGACACGCTCGAGGCAAAGTAGTAATCACTGTGGATTAACACAAGCGGGAGACCATATGAACTCAATGAAGAAACAAGCAGGAATCGCAGGAGCAGTTTACCTATTGTTGCTGGTAGGTCCACTCTTCGGCTCGACTTTGCAGGACCAAAACAAAGCCACGGCAAAGCGCGCATTTGAAGAGATCCTTAGCCATGGACGATACGAACTCACCGAACAACTTTACGCCAGGGATTTCATTAACCACGGCATCCATTCAAACAGCAGCTTGGAAGAAGACCAGGCGGCGCTGAAAGGTTGGCATGCCGCATTTCCCGACGTTGTCATCGTGCCGGAGAAGCTGATCGCCGAAGACGACCTGGTCACGGTCTACTGGATTGCGCGTGGCACCAATACCGGGACAGGTAATGGCCTTCCCGCAACCGGCAAAAAAGCGGAACTGGCCGGGATTACGATTTGGCGGATCGTTGATGGCAAAATCAAAGAGGAGTGGTCCGCATTTGATCAACTTTCGATGATGAGGCAGCTCGGACTACTCTCGGCCGATAAGTAACCCCCGTTAGCTAATGAGGTAATGCGGTCAACAAAAAAGAGGAAGGAATAGTTATGAACGATGAAACACAACCAAAGCCCCGACGTAAGCGATGGAAGCGCATACTAAAATGGACTGGAGGTGTGATTCTGGTCGCGTTGATAGCCTGGGCGTTTATCGCCTACTGGACGTCGACCAATGACTGCGAACGTTATGCCGCTACTCCGGCCACTCCTATGAAAGCTATTGTGTACTGCGACTACGGCGTGCCGAATCTCAAGCTAAAGGAAATCGAAAAGCCAACTCCGGCCGACGATCAACTCCTGGTCAAAGTTCACGCGGCCTCGGTGAATCCACTCGATTGGCACTTCGTTGAGGGCACGCCTTACATGATGCGCGCAATGGGCGTCGGACTGCGGAAACCTAAGGACACTCGTCTTGGCGTTGATTTTGCCGGCAACGTGGAAGCCGTTGGCAAGAACGTAACGAAATTTAAGGTGGGTGATGAGGTGTTTGGCGGAAAGACGGGGGCGTTCGCGGAGTATGTGTGCGTGCGCGAGCCCCGAGCAGTAGCTTTGAAGCCAGCCAATATTACGTTCGAGCAGGCTGCGTCTGTTCCGATAGCGGCGATCACGGCATTACAGGGTGTTCGCGATAAAGGAAAGGTTCAACCGGGGCAGAAGGTCCTGATCAACGGCGCGTCCGGAGGCGTGGGGACCTTCGCAGTGCAAATCGCGAAGTCGTTCGGCGCGGATGTCACGGGCGTATGCAGTACTAGGAACCTCGACATGGTCCGGTCTCTTGGCGCAGATCAGGTGATTGATTACACTAAAGGGGATTTCACCAAAAGTGACCAGCGTTATGACGTGATCCTGGACAACGTTGCAAACCGTTCGTTGTCGGAATTCAGACGCGTCTTAAAACCGAATGGCATCTACGTGTTGATCGGAGGCGGAGGAGCGAACGAGAACCGATGGCTCGGGCCGGGACTCACCCAAGCGTTCAAAGCGATGGTCTTATCAAAATTCGTGAGTCAGAAAATGGGGATGATGCTGGCGGAGCTGAATCAAAAGGACCTAACCTTCCTAGCCGATCTCATGCAGTCGGGCAAAGTCAGGCCGGTCATTGATCGGACTTACAAGTTAAGCGAGCTCCCGCAGGCTATCGAATATCTGGAACAAGGGCATGCTCGAGGCAAAGTAGTAATAACTGCAGAATGACAAAAGAGACTATCTAATTAATCCAGAGAACAGCCTGAGGGTAGGCTGTCTCCATTTGTCCTCGATGTCGATGGAGCCAGGCTGCCCTCGGCCCGCAAAACAGCTATCTACAAGATGCCTTCTATCTCTCGATGGTCGCCCCACTACAACCTGAGGCTGTGAATAGGCTACGCACTGGTCAAGCAGTTCCGGCTTGCCAAACTTTTCGTCGGACATTAATCTCACCAGATCAGAATTCGAATCCACAACACAGCTGAAACATAGCTGAGTATCACAGTAAAACCCGAACATGAAAATGAATGCATGTTTGCTAGGGCTGACCTTTGCTCTGATATGTTCCTCATCTCGGAGCATCGCGGCAGAGAATGAACCACAGCAAGAACAAACAAAAGCGACGTACCTAGTCATCTACCGACCCGGCCCCGCGTGGTTGGCGGGAAAGTCGGTCCTCGAGCAGCCTCTCAAGGAGCATGGAAAGTACATGCTAAGCCTTTACATCAAAGGTTCCATGAAGCTAGCCGGCCCTCTCACTGATGACGCTGGCGGTGCGGTTCTATTGGCGGTGGCTGACGAGTCAGAGGCGAAGACGATAGTAGCGGCGGACCCGGCGGTAAAGTCCGGAATCTTTGTTTATGAGATGCACCCCTGGAAGTTGCAGCCATGGGACGAGTTCGCAAAGAAAGCCAAGGGTTCCACTCAACCAGTGGCGCCGGCGGAACACCGATCTGGCGCTCGTTAACGTCCGCTGAGGCCGGGCCGCATGGAGACGCTAACCAATAGCCGCAGGCAATTTCCGAAGGCTCACGACGGACCTAGACGACCATAATGCGGCTCGCTCTTCTAGTTTGTGTGATGGCGTTTCTTCCGTGCTTGGCAGCCGCCAAGCGTATTCCACCAGCAAAAGTCGCTCCTGTGGTTTACGAAAACATCCGTTATGTCGCACCCAATGACGAAAGCCGGCGAGCATACATCGAAGCCTGGGATATTCAGACCAATAGCAAGCTTTGGGATTTGACGGTCTTTACAAACCGTATTGATCCAAAGCTGGAAGAAGATGTTCAGTGGGTCTTTATTAGCGAACTGAGTCTTCGCGATGGCACTTTTATCGTAAAATCCGAGCGTGGCACCACGTACCAGGTTGATCTAAGAACGAAAGCGATAACCGAGTGCGATGCCGCGCGGTCACCAGCGCCGGGCAAGACTGGTCATCCGCCTGACATTCCTGAGCTGATCGACAGAGCCATCACCAATGGATCGCTTGCAAAGAACTACGATGTCTCTTTCCATATGAACCCAGCCTATCTGCGCGGAGATTTCAACGGCGACGGAGAGATGGACATCGCCGTCTTGGTGAAGCAACGCTCCACAGGGAAGGTTGGGATTGCGATTATTAACGGTGCGTCCGACAAGATAACAATTCTCGGCGGGGGGACTGCCATTGGCAACGGCGGTGATGACTTCGAATGGATGGATTCCTGGGAGATCTACTCCAAGGACCGAATGGCTAATGGAAAACGTGTTCCGAAGCTACGTGGCGATGCGCTTCTTGTCAGCCAGAGCGAGGCAGCTAGCGCGCTGATTTACTGGAACGGCATGCGTTACGTGTGGCTTCAACAAGGCGACTAGTAGTAATCTAATAAGTGCCCGGGTAGATTGCTTGGACGGGATTGAAACGCTTTGGCCCCCTTCCCCACGAGCGCGTTACTCCAGGTTCACGTTTTCCCAATGGATCTGAATCGCGTTCCAAGCCGTTCCACAACCATTCAGTTCGTATCGATAGTTGAAAGCCACACTATCCGGGCCATCGAGACCAACAATGCCGGTATAGGTATTAGCTCCAAGCGTATAATCGATGACGTAGTTTTCCGGCGCATCTTCGTAAACGCTACTGCAGAACGGGCTACAAACACTCGGGTCAGGGTAATAATGCCAGGTTTCAGTCGCCTCAAAAGCACCCAGATCGATCTGATATTTGCGAGGGGCGCTGTAGTTGCGTGTTTCTCCAGGCGGTTGCTGAAAGTTGCTGCCGGTCCCATTATCGAAGAGGAGTGATCACCGGACATGGACACAGCATGCTGGCCTATCGGCGGTAATGTGTCCGGGGCTAGGGTTAGGGAGAATTGACGCAGTGACGGGAACTCATACCAGTGCTTTGTCGGATCACCCAGAATCCACCTGATATTTCCAAAGTCGTAATCATTCGTTGCGTCCACCTGAAGATTGGGGCCGATGGCCGTTCACATGTTGAATACAACACGATTCCGCTTGGCATCGTTCAGCAGGCAACCGCAGTCCACTTCGAGGAAACCCCAGCTGGTTCAGCCCTCGATTGGCACACCGCACCGCACGTGCAATATGTGATCACTCTGTCGGGTACACTCGAATTCACGACTCGCGACGGTGAGACATTTGTGTTGCGTCCAGGTGAGGTATTGCTGGCTGCCGATACAACCGGCACGGGTCATCGTTGGCGGCTCATCGATGATCAGCCCTGGCGGCGTCTTTACGTTGAGCTGCGCTTAACCACGTAAGACAGTCAGCGTGCTAATCCGTTAGGCCGACAAACGCCACATCTGGTCACAACAAGACCACTAAGAATAGCTAGTGTCGAGGTTTGGGCAGTTCAACGCGTAATCAAGACGTAACCTGTCCCCTGCTCTTTCGTTCGCTCGCTCAATTTCAACTGAGAAGGAGTAGCGCCTCGAAGCTGGGGCATAAGACTTCTAGCTTTCTCGGTAGAGGCTACGAGCGCACCGAGATTTCCAGCGTTCCATTCAGCGACCGCGCGATCTGGCTCGATGTAATGCTTTTTTTGCAAATAGAGCAGGAGCCCTTCATCCTTGGAAGAAACGATTTCATAACGCCAGTGACGCGTTTCTGCTTCGCGACGAACGTCCCGCCCGAAGACAGCCAGCGCGTCACGATGATCGCGATAGCCGGTAATTACCTTCCAGGTTATGTAGCCGC
>JAALOD010000079.1:0-8611 GCA_013372845.1 Candidatus Udaeobacter sp. | reverse complement strand
ATGTGCGCACAATTTTCTGTAGCCACCGGCCTGCCTACCTCGCCGTAGCCTGGCGAAGGCGGATGGCTGGTCAGATCCGAATCGACGGTCGTTGGAACACGCGAGCCGTGGCTACAGGACCATCGGCTCCCGATCTGTGCCGCCAAAAGCAAACAAAGCGGTGGGATAACCGGAAAGATTCTATCGACGCGTTTGGACGGAATTAGTGACATCACGATCAAGCCGCCGAGAACCCAGCAAAGCAGCCAGACAGTATCCGGCGACATCTCGCGAAATGCCGTCCCGATTCTCCATCGGCGCGACGCCAGATCGAAAATTGCAATCGCGATGAGCAGGATGCTCCACGGAGCAAATTTGTGAAGCAGATGCGGCAGATAAAAATAAAGCGGCTGTGGTCGATGAATTGTTTCGCCAAAACGTCCCAAAAATTCGCGCATGACCACTTCATTAAAGAAGCCGGGCTGAAACAAGATGCCGCCACTAACCCATAACAAAAAGACAGCCAGCGATGCGATCCATGGCCACCAGCCAGACCAGGCGCTCGCACCCATTTGCGATCGTGGATGCTGGCCGGCCTCGGCTGCAACCTCGCTGCGGCGTGAGGCGTGTCGCCTGCGCCACAACTCAAACAATAGAATGCCGGGAAGCAAAAAGGCGTAAACAATCGGGCCTTTGATTAACATTGAGACTGTTAGTAGCGCGAAGAGGTAAACTCGATTGCGCAGCGTCCATTCGTGCTGCCTCTGGATTTTTTGCCAGATCAGGAGGCCAATAAGAAAGATCACAAAGGCTAGTGGCATATCCGTGCGCACGAGTGTCGCCAGGCGCGGACTCAGCAGATTTAATCCAAAGGCACCTAATGCCACGAGACCCGCAATTGATCCATACGCCGAGCTGGCAACGCGAAACAACAAGATCGCCAACGCAATCGCAGCCAACAGCGATGGCAGCCGCCAAGCCACCTCCCATGACCTGGTTATTCCAAAGAGACCAGCCGAAATCCATCCCACCAATGGCGGCTTGGTTGCCACGCGTTCATGTGGAGTCTGCTGATAGAACCAGTGACCTTCCTTGATCATCTCAAAGGAAGTGAATGCTTGCTTTGCCTGATCGTAGTCATCGAGCTGCCACGGCAAATTGCCGATGAGAAACAAGAGAAAGCTTATGGCAGCAACGACCCAAACGGTGCGCTGATCTTCAAGCAGGCTAGTTGTCATGTCGAGCCGAGTCGCTTGGCGCGCCGGAACTTTATGCGAATGCGGAAGACATCTCGCATTCTAAATGTCCATGGATTTGATTCGCTCATTTCCCATTCGCTCAACCTCCGGTCTTCCCGTCTATGTCGCGGCTTCCCCAGCCGCTCCATTCTCGACTTCGCTCGGAATAACAGTCAGCGCGGGCAATGTTCACTGGGTTTCACTCGCGCCACAGAATTGCACGCATCGGCGCCCCGTCGCCGCCGGCGATTTTTAGGGGTAACGCCGCGAGGTGATAAACACCGGAAGCGACATTGCTCAGATCGAGCGATTCAATAATCGCGACGCCGGCACGGGCCAGGGCGTGATGGTTCTGCAACGACTTCGAATCGATTTCATCTACGGACGGCAGATCCAAGCCCAGCAGCCTGACGCCATTTTTCTGCAGCCACGCCGGGACGTCGGCTGCGATCACCGGAATTTTGTCGGGGAAAACAGTCGAGTTACTCCACCGACCGGTTTTTACAAGGAGCCGAGAGGTCGCCGCAATTTCTTCTGCAGACGGCCGGAGGTCCTCGATTGTGATCAGATGTTTCTCCTTCGCGTCTAGGAAAGCTTGCGCAAGATCGATCACGGTGGCGCGGCCCAGATAAGTCTGGAGCGGCGCTTTCTCAATTGATTCACCGTCCGTGTCGAAATGAAATGTAGCATCCGCGTGCGTTCCATTGTGCACACTCATGCTAATCGCGCCCAGATTTACGCTTTCGCCCTTCGTCTTCTCTCTTGTTAATCGAAAATGACAGGGCTGATCACCCGGCCATTCTGCCAGATCATTGGAAAGGGTTCGTGAAATATCCCAGATTTTCATGGCGTGATTAGTTAAGTCGCGCTTCCAATCTCTTCAATAATTGCTCGCGCGGCTCTTTGGCTCGCCCCGATATCGCCTAGTTTAGGGACGATCGCATCGAACTCAGAAATCATCCGCTCGCGCGCATTTGCATCCTCAATCAACGGCTGCACGGCTTTGACAATCGCATTCGGTTTTGCGCGGTGCTGAATGAATTCAGGAACGACTTCCTTGTCTGCGAGCAAGTTGGGCATGCCAAGATATTTCACGTTTACCACGAGTCGCGCTGCCAGGTAAGTTGGCCATGCAACTTTATAAATCAGCACAAACGGCAGTCGAAAATAAGCGGTTTCCAACGTGGCGCTCCCCGAGGCGACGATCCCAGCCCATGCGCGCTGCATGATTGCGGCCGTCTCGCCGACCGTGATTTCTATCGATGGCAGTTCTGTCGATCCCGGCGAACCCCTCGCCTCCCCTCTCCGTAGACAAGGGGAGAAGGCGACTCTCAGTCACCAGTTTGCTGAGTTCCTGAGCGAGCCTGCTCGGATGCAGCTGCGACTTCAAAACGCAAATTCGAGTTGTGCTGTCGAAGCTCACGCGCGGTTTCCAGCATTACCGGAAAATCTTTCGCACCTCGCGGAACGACTGCCGGGGAAGAGCCCAATCAAATTTGGATCGCGCTCCGTATCGATTTTCCGCCCTGTAATCTTTCGATCATGGAATGACCAACAAACAACGCGCGCAAGCCAGCCTGGTTGTAAAGATCGACTTCAAATGGAAAAATGCAGAGCACCAGATCGATGAAGTGCGCCATTCTCTTGATGCGTCCGCGGTTCCAAGCCCATACCTGAGGGCTGATGTAGTAAATTACCTTCTGTTGCCGCGCTTGTGTTCGCAGTGCACGCGCAAGACGCAAATTGAAACCGGGATAATCAATGAGGACGACTGCGTCGGGTTTGCTCTCCCGAATTTCCTGGACCGCTTCGTGAAACTGTTCTCGAAAATAACCATATTTCCTGAGCACCTCCCATAAACCGAGGACTGCCGCCTCGCTGATCCAATTTTTGAATTGCTCGCCGGCGGCTTCTTTCATTTGCGGGCCGCCGCGCCCAACAAAGTGGAGTTCGCCGTCCAACTCGCGCAGAGAACGCATTAATGCAGCGCCGTGATTGTCGGCGCTCACTTCACCGGCGACGAAATAAATGGTCATTCTTCTGTGTTAATCCGCCTAAGGCGAATGTGGGCTGCAAAGTCAAACTCCACGCAGGCGACACACCTGCCTCTACAGTTGAATTGGTAAGCTGCGACCGTCTTACCCACTGGGCGCGATTCGCTTTGTTATTTCGACTGCCAATTTCAGTGCCGCGGTCGCTTGAGAACCCGAAACGCGCGGCTCGCGCCCGGTGCCCGCACATTCGATAAACGAAGCGAGCTGAAGCTTAAGCGGTTCCTCGCGCTCAATATCGACTCTGTCGCGCGTGATGCGTCCCCCAACCCGTCGATAGATCTCGCCGCTTTGATTTTGGTAATCGAGCGAGAGATATGCGTCCTCTTGAAAGATTCGAATCTTGCGGAGCCGCTCGGGACTGATACGGCTCGAGGTGACATTTGCCACGCAACCGTCTTCAAAATGCAGCCGCGCATTGGCAATGTCTTCGCTCCGGCTAAGGACCGGCACGCCTACTGCGTCGATGCTCCAAAGCGGCGAGCGCACAAAGTGCAAAATGACTTCCAGATCATGGATCATCAAGTCAAGGACGACACCGATATCGGTGCTGCGTTCGGAGTAAGGCGAGAGCCGATGCGCTTCAATGAACCTGGGATGGGTCAGATGCGTTTCGAGTGCACCTAAAACCGGATTGAACCGTTCCACGTGGCCGACTTGCAAAATGAGACCGCTACGCGTGGCTAACTCTGCCAGTTCGGTAGCGTGCGCGGTATTGTCGGTGATCGGTTTCTCGACCAGGACATGTTTGCCTTTCGCAAGCAGCGAGCGTGCAATCGGATAGTGCGTATTCGTCGGCGTCGCCACGGAAGCGGCATCGACCATCTCAATAAATTCGTCGAGCGATTTGGCCGGCGTGGCGCCAAACTTTGCGCCGATGGTGCGGCTCCTGAAAGCATCTACATCATACACCGCGGTGAACTCGGCCGACGGGATCTCCGCATACAGCCGCGCATGGTTGCTCCCAATATGACCAACCCCAACCACACCGATGCGTAGGTTTTTCATCACCGCTCGCAGTCAACCCCGAAAGCTATCGGGGTCAACCCTGCGTAGCTTCAATGGGTCATATGAGTCGTATAAGTCTGTGCTTTGCGATAGATTACCTCGCGTAGTTTGCAAGAAACCATTCGTAGGTTCGGGCGATACCTTCCCGCAAGGGGATCGACGGCTTCCACCCAAGGGCCCGCAGCTTGGTAACGTCTAAAAGTTTTCGCGGCGTGCCATCGGGTTTGTTTTTATCCCAGGTAAGCTCGCCGTCGAAAGCAACTACGTCGCAGATCAACTCCGCCAGTTCGCGAATCGAGATGTCCTCGCCGAACCCGACATTGATGATTTCCGGTGAATCATATTGCTCCAACAGCAACGCACACGCCGATGCAAGGTCGTCTACATGCAGGAACTCGCGGCGCGTCTTTCCGGAGCCCCATACGATCAACTCTGAATCGTTCTGCGTCTTAGCTTCATGCGCTTTGCGCAAAAGCGCAGCCAGGACGTGTGATGTTTCCAAATCGAAATTGTCGTTGGGGCCGTAAAGATTTGTCGGCATCACCGAAATGAAATTCGCGCCATGTTCGCGAGCGTACGCCTGGCAAAGCTTGATCCCGGCAATCTTCGCAATCGCATAAGCTTCGTTGGTTGGTTCCAGCGGTCCGCTCAGCAACGCTGTTTCCGGGATCGGCTGCGGCGCGAGCTTCGGGTAAATACACGAGCTTCCAAGAAAGAGAAGTTTGCGTGCGCCGTTCTCGTAGGCCGAACGAATGACGTTGTTCTGGATCCGCAAATTTTCGAGCAGAAACTCGACCGGATAATCGTTGTTTGCCTTGATGCCGCCGACTTTTGCCGCCGCGAGAACAACGACAGCTGGCTTTTCGTCGGCAAAAACCTTCGCGACTGCAGATTCATCTCTGAGATCGAGTTTCGATCTGGCGCGAACAAGCAGGTTTGAGAAACCCTGCGATTCGAGCCGGCGAACGAGCGCATTGCCGACCATGCCGCGATGACCGGCAACGAAAATCTTCTCTGACTTGTCCAACATGAGCTATCCAGTTCGGTAGCATTTTCTTTTTTCGTCCGTTGCGCAATCCCCGGCTTTATCTCGCCACTCCCGGCCGGGATCACCGATCCCGGCTACAGCTGCGCGACTCTTTTCGTTTACTCTTGTTCATTGGCAGAGGCGGATTTTGAAGCGACGAATGCTTCATCCGCTTCAACGGCTTAACGCTTTAACGCTTCAACGTATGACTAGTAACAGTTGCTCACTGCGTCAGCGGACGTAATTGTATTGTTACGATGATCGCCAAGACGGAGCAGACATTTCAGTTCGACGCTATTGAGGATGTCGTAAGCGACATCGCCAAGGGCCGCATTGTCATTGTTACCGACGATGCCGACCGCGAGAACGAAGGCGACCTGGTGATGGCCGCCGAAAAAGTTACCCCCGAAGCGATTAACTTCATGGCTACCCATGGGCGCGGCTTGATTTGTGCGCCCATTTCAAACGAGCGCGCGGAGCAACTCGGCTTGCAGCGCATGGTTGCCCAGAACCGGGAGAAACATAAAACGGATTTTACCGTTTCGGTGGATGCCGCGCGGGGTGTGACCACGGGTATCAGCACTTATGATCGGGCGACAACCATCCTGGCAATCGCGAACCCGAAATCGTCTCCCGACGATCTCAACCAGCCGGGGCACGTATTTCCGTTGCGCGCGAAGGACGGAGGAGTGCTGCGACGGGCCGGTCACACCGAGGCCGCCGTGGATCTGGCAGGAATGGCAGGGCTACAGCCAGCGGGAGTGCTTTGCGAGATTTTGCACGATGACGGCACCATGGCGCGGCTGCCGGAGTTGATGGAATTCCGCAAGAAGCATGGCTTGCGCATCTGCACAATCCAAAGTTTGATCGCGCATCGGCGCGTTCGCGAAAAACTGGTGGAGCTGGAGCAAATCGTGAAAATGCCGACTGACTACGGCGATTTCGATTTGCATCTATATCGCTCGAAGCTCGACGGCCAGCACCACCTCGCCTTGGTCAAAGGCAAAATAGATAAAAGCAAGCCGACGCTGGTGCGAGTGCACAGTCAATGCCTCACTGGCGACGTGTTCAGTTCACGCAGGTGCGACTGTGGAAATCAATTACATGCAGCGCTTCGGCAAATTCAGGAGGAAGGGAGCGGGGTCCTGGTCTATATGCGCCAGGAAGGACGCGGTATTGGGCTCGCGGCAAAAATTCACGCGTACAAATTGCAGGAGGAGGGACTCGACACGGTCGAAGCAAATGCCAGGCTCGGGTACCCCAGCGATCTGCGAGATTACGGACTCGGTGCGCAAATCCTTTTCGATCTCGGAGTGCGTCAGTTCCGTTTTCTGACCAACAATCCGAAGAAGGTCGTCGGGCTCGAAGGTTACGGCCTGGAAATGGTGGAGCAGGTGCCCATCCGCAGCGAAGCCAATCCGCACAACGCAAAATATCTCGAGACAAAAAAAACGAAGCTGGGGCATTTGCTGTGATTGCGGATTGAAGACTGCGGATTGAACGAATGTCGACCAACGCGCCGCGGCCCGCGAGTTGAGAAGGGCAAACGCACATTCCAAATCGTCGCGAGCCGGTTTAACGCGCCATACGTACAGGGCCTGGTTGATCATGTTACCGGAGAGCTGCATGAGCTTGTGCCCGGTGCTGCAATCTCGATTCACCGCGTGCCGGGATCGTTCGAAATTCCTGTGGTGGTGCGCGAGTTGGCGCGAAAGAAAAAAGCTGATGCGATTATCGCTTGCGGCGTAGTCATGCGCGGAGAAACAAACCACGCGAAAAATCTCAGCCGTTCCGTGACTGATGCGCTTCAGCGCATTGCGGTCGATTATGGTGTTCCAGTGATCAATGTGGTGCTGAGTTTCGATAACGAGAAACAGGCACGCCAACGCTGTCTTGAAAATACAATTAATCGCGGCACCGAGGCCGCGCGCGCGGCGGTGGAAATCGCCGGTGCTATGTCGAAACTTCGGAAGTAATTTATGGGCAAAAGACGGCGAGCACGCGAAGCGGCGGTCCAATACCATTTCTGGCGCGATCTCCAGCGCGGCGAGGGGCCGGAAAAGATCGACGATTTTTGGGAATTCTGTCCGGCGACGCAGCGCGTGCGCGAGTTTGCACAGCCACTTATCGAGGGAATGGTCGCGCATCTACCGGAAATCGACGAACGAATCCGGCGTTACTGCGAAAACTATGAATTTCGCCGTATTTCGGCGGTTGATCGCAATGTCCTCCGCCTGGCGATCTATGAAATGCTTTACCGCGACGACATACCGCCAGTGGTCTCGATTAATGAAGCGATTGAGTTGGCAAAAACGTACGGTGGCGGCGAATCAGGCCGTTTCGTCAACGGTATTCTTGATCGCGTAAGAAAAGACTTGGATCGGCCCGCGCGCGAACCGGTGACCAAACGAGATTCGTGATCCGTTAAAGCGCTACATCGATACATCGATACACGAATCTCGGGTCTCGATTCACGAAATGAAATTTCTTCAATCCCTGGCACAACATTTCGCCGGTAAACCCATCGACTGGGACGAGCTCGAGGAATCGCTTATTCGCGCGGACCTCGGAGTGCCGATGACCACTCGCATCATTAAAACACTGCAGGAACGGGAGGCCTGGGCATTAATGGGAATAAATGATGTTGTGAAAGTTGTGCGCCAGGAAATTGCGCGCGTTCTACCCGCAAACTCGACTGCCATCCGGCCCCTGGCCGGCAAACCAAACGTGGTTTTACTACTAGGCGTAAACGGGACTGGCAAGACCACATCGACAGCGAAGCTCGGTCGTTATCTTCAGAAAGATGGTCATAGCGTCTTGCTGGCGGCTGCAGACACTTTTCGCGCCGCGGCGATCGAGCAGCTTGGCATTTGGGCAACAAGGCTCGGTGTCGAAATGATCAAGGGACAATACAACGCCGACCCTGCCGCGCTTTGTTACGAAGCGTACCAGGCAGCTGCCAAGGGCAAGATTGAATTTCTACTGTGCGATACCGCCGGCCGCATGCATACGAAGAAGAACCTGATGGCAGAACTTGAAAAGGTGAAACGCACTCTCGCCAAGCACGACCCGGACGCGCCGCATGAAACATTGCTCGTGGCCGATGCGACAACTGGCGGCAACGCGCTCAGCCAGGCGCGCGAATTCCAAACCGCCGTTGGATTAACGGGTGTTATTGTCACCAAGCTCGACGGAAGCGGCAAAGGCGGCATCGTCGTCGCAATCCAGGATGAGCTTGGAATCCCAACGCGTTTCGTCGGTACGGGCGAACAACTGAATGATTTCGCGCCGTTCGATCGGCGAAAGTA
>JAALOD010000078.1 GCA_013372845.1 Candidatus Udaeobacter sp. | reverse complement strand
GTCAAGGGCAGTTATACCACCGCCGGTAAAACTGTTCCATTCACTCTTACAAAAAGGAAGAAGCACTGAACGGCTCAACTGCCGATTCTAGTTCCAATAACGCGGTCAGCTTTTCATTCGCTCGCAAAAAGAAACGCTTTCCGTTGTCGCGATGTGCGTCAGCAACAAAGATTGTTCGTCCCTGCGAATCCACGGCTGAGACCCAGCCCAAACTCCAACCGACGCTCGTCTTTTCTACTGACAGCGATCTGTTCGGATTGCTGAAACGCGCAAGCGCAAAGCATCAAACCTTGCCGCCGGCAGAAAACGGCTGCGGCGAGGCCGCATAGTAAATCAGCGTGTTACCTATGGACCGCATTAGATTGACTGTCCTCGGTCCATTCCGCGCGCAAACAGGTAAGTTTCAGAAATAAGGACAGCAATCTGATTCGCAGCCTGTCAGCCGAAGCCCTATACGAGAATTAGGTCACACTCGCTAGACATCGTCGGACGGTTTTCGTAAACACGCTTGCGATAAAAAGCGCTGAATTGGGCTGAGGACGTGGCTTTACCGCGTCATGTTGTTTAGGATGTTCCGGCAAATCTATTTCGCAGGCTGGGCGTTGCTGCTCTCACTTTTCGCTGTCGAGACTGCACCGAGATTCTGCATCCATCTCTCCGGAGTCGCATTTCTCGGAGGCGCCTTTGGCCCGACCTTGCCCAGCGGCTGGACACTGGTGGCAGTCGGCGATTTTAACGGCGACTGTAACCCCGATTATGTGCTTTATAACGCGAGCACGCGCCAAACGGCGGTGTGGTACATGCACAACAACGTTTTTGCTGGCGGCGCCTTCGGTCCCACTCTCCCGAGTGCCTGGAGAGTGGTGGGTGCGGCGGATTTTGATCGGGATGGAAAACTTGATTACGCCCTCTTCAACCCCAGCACGCGTCAGTCTGCCATCTGGTATTTATCCGGACCGAATTTTCTCTACGGTGCATTTGGGCCGACCATTGCGAGTGGCTATCAATTGACAGGGACTGCCGATTTCAATGGGGACGGCGCGCCCGATTACCTGCTTTACAACGCGAGCACGCGCCAAACAGCGATCTGGTACATGCACAACAACCTTTTTACTGGCGGCGCCTTTGGTCCCACTCTTCCGGCTGGTTGGAGCCTGGTCGCGCCTTGAGTGATCTTTAGCTTGAACTGCGCAGATCCACACCGCAACCCGTTGTGAACAATCAGTAACGGGGTGATCTGGATGAGGCGGAAGGGTTTCCCTGCCGGGCGTCTTCGCCTGCGCCGCAAGTGGGTCAACAATCCCTAGAGCTACGCCCCCCCAACAAAGCAGCAGCATTTCACAATCAGGTGTCACGTTTCAGCGCGTGGCGGCGTTTTGGTTGCCTCGCTTACGACTCTTTGAAATCGCCGGGGTGCTCGTGTGTTTCGATTACATTGGCTCTTTCGTCGTAAACGCGAATCCTGGTGAACAGCGGGTCAATGGGCATCGAAGCTCAAGCTTAGCACGAGCTCTCTGGGCGACCACGGGAAACCAAGGGTGTCACAGTTACAGTCCCGTTGCTCACGGGCCGATCGAATCAAACTCATCAGGACTGAAATCGATGCCATGAGCGATCGAGAACAGATGGCCACTCTTGTTGAACTTCCCGTCTTTTTTCGCCGCGCTCCGCGTCAGTCGCTTCTGAAAGTGCTGACAAACCACCTAGGCGACGAACGGGACAATGCTGCGTGATCGCGGAGACGGAGGCTCAATTGCAAACCACTCTGGCGCATGATCTTCTCGATCTAATTCGCGATACTTCGAGAAAAGTTTGGCTGGACTGTTTCCCATTTCCAACGCAATGCGCCCTGCATCGGGCACGATCGACAATCGATACGTTGCGTAACTGTGCCTGAGACAGTTTGCTTTCCAAGGAATGCGGAGCCGTTTCGCAAATTTGATTGCGCTATCCACGGTCCGGCGGCTCTTAAATAATTTCCCCTTGCTGCTGCGGTAGGGCTCCAACCACTTCGCCAGATTCGGCTGAATCGGTACAAGACGCCGCGTGGCAGTTTTCGCCTTGCCCGCTTTTACTTCAATATGGCCTTTCTCGAAATTGATTTCGCTCCATTCCAGTCGAAGCAGTTCGGCAGAGCGGATGCCGGTGAAAGCTGCGAGCGCAAAATAAAGCTGATAAAGCGGCTTTGATTTTCTGAGGATCTTCGATAACTCGGCCGGCGTTAAGATCACGATTTCGCCGTCATGATCGCGCACGGTTTCCACGTCAGCTGCTTCCGTCGTTTCGCCTTTTGGTAAGTAACCGCGGCGCCGTGCGAAATTGAACAGCGTTACAACTGCCTGGCGCACGTTGTTACGCGAGCGCGGCCCGATTTTCAAACTATCGAGCCAGCGCACGATTGCGCCGGTGTCAACGCTTCCGATGTTCGTCTGAAACGAATCGGCAAAGCGACGCAGGTAAGTCCCCAATGTTTCAATGTAGCGATCAGACAATCGGGCCTGCTCCTTTGCTTCGAGAAGTTCATCGACAACATCCCCCACCCGCTTCTCAACTGTCTTCTTGCGCTTTCGGGTGGCGACGTACTCCTCGATTGCCTCGTGAAGAGGAATGCCGAAAGGGCGTAGCAAATTTTTCGCGGCCAAGTAGCTCTGCCAGTCCGCCGCATTTAAGCTCAAAACCTGAGCGCGGCCTTTTTCCAGTGCCGTTGCTGTGTCGGACGCAAAATCCCAAGCAGCCTTATATTCACTAAAATTCTTTCTACGTTGTTTGCCGTTCAACCGATAAGCCACCGTGAAGAGCTCATAATGCTTGCCCTTGTAGCGGCGGCCCTTGTGCCGGTAGATCTTGATGGTCGTGTTGCCACGCTTAACCGCGATGATGGTTCTCATTAACGCGGTCTTTTTAGGCGGTCCAAGATTCCGGTCAGAAGTCCAGGCCTAGCACGGCCGCCGAGAATAAGCTCCCTCGTTTTCGCCCTTCGTCCGAGTTCCGGTTTAAGCTCCAGCTTCCATATTCCCAACCCGATCAATAATTGTTGTCTTTCCTTTTCTGTCATTTCGTTCCTCCTTTTTTTAAGCTCTTTTTAGGCGCTCCAAGATCCTGGTCAGAAGAAGTCCACCAGTCATACGCTCCCTCTCCTTCATCCGTCGTCTGGCTTCCCGTTTAAGCTCAGGCGACAGCTTCCAGTATGTAATGCTGGGGCCACAGTCTGGCGTTAGTATTCCAAATTCGATCAATTGTTGTCTTTCCGCGTGTGTCATGTTGTTCCTCCTTTTAAGCACGTTTAAGCACAAAGAATGGCTCAGGATACTATTCTTTGCAACTCAAAAAGCAAAATTTGCCTTGGAAGCCAGGAAGTCCCGTTTTTTTGACCCCCGTACTCGCTGCCATAGCAACAGTGAGTTTTCAGCCAGTTTCCCAACAGATTCGCAACAAAATCTGAGATTGCACGTTTACGAAGGCCGTCCGCGCAAAGATCATCGCGGCGTCGATCTGATTTCCGATGCGCTGCCATTCGGTCGCTTCTGGCACGGCGAGGCGAACGCAACCAGCAACGCAGTTGACTGCGTGAAGTTCTACAGCCGATTCTCAAGAACACTGGCAGTTTACATAAACACCGGCCGGGGTAAGTCACCGTGAACCTCGGCATCCGTCATCGCGACCTCATTCAGTGTATCGGATTCAAGACTTCCATCTTCGCTGCGGCTTGTGCGACGATCTTTTTCAAATATCGTAAAGAGTCCCTGTTTATAGAAACTCAACTTAAACCCGTAGGGGCAGCCCGCGCTGATCGAATTGCCGCCGGATTGCGGCGAGGCACCTCGAGAAGCCACGGCGCTGCGTCAGCTGCCGGTGGCGAATGTCGTGCAGATGGCGCACAGTGACGCATGAAACGACCACGCAAACCATGACCGACGACGAGCGACTGCAGAAACTGAAAGACGACTACCGCGACGCGCCAATCGCGCAGATCGAGTACGAGCTGGGGCAACGGCTGCGGGGCAGCGACGAGTACCAGGTTCTGCCCAGCCTCTTGAACGAAGCACGCGCAGCTGCAGACGCGCCGGAGCAGCAACGCCATCGAGAGTTTAAGCGTGTGCATTGGATCGGTGCGGCCATTGCGCTCGCTGGCGTGGTGGCGCTGTGGATTCAGGCGTGCCGTCCCTCGCAACCATCCGCTGCGCCTGCAAATCCGCCAGCAGCCATCTCGCCAGTGCCAACACCACCAGAGTCGCCAGCAGTCACCTCCCCAGCGCCAACACCAGAAGAGTCAGTGCCACCAACACCAGAAGAGTCAGTGCCACCAACACCAGAAGAGTCAGTGCCACCACCACCAGAAGAGTCAGTGCCACCAGAAGAGTCAGTGCCAGCACCAGAAGAGTCAGTGCTATCACCGGTGCCAACACCATAAGAGCCGTGATCGGGCTGATGCAGCGGGTTGCGAGATTGCGAAAAAATGTATGACGAGGTGATGCAGCCGACAGGCGATCCGTCCCGAATCGCCGATTCGAGTTCCATAGACGCAGTCAACTTTTCCTCCGCACGCACAACGAAACGCTTTCCGTTGTCGCGCTTTATCCGCTGGCAAGCCTGCTGCCTAGGATCGCGCTAGAATGCGAATTGATTGACTGACGACCAACAAGCCGCCGGTTCGCTATCGGTGATTTTAGGTGCGTTTGTCGCCGTTCTCTTCAGTGAGATAGTCAGCGCCAAACGCAAGAACGCGCTTCCGGGAGTTGTGCTTGTCATAGATAGCGCCGCCGAACTGGATGTCGATGTCGCGATCAACGGGCAATTTTGCCCAACAAGCCCTCAGATAAGCGTACGCCTGATTGAGGGTCTGAAACG
Source organism: Candidatus Udaeobacter sp. (assembly GCA_013372845.1). Lineage (GTDB taxonomy): Bacteria > Verrucomicrobiota > Verrucomicrobiia > Chthoniobacterales > UBA10450 > Udaeobacter. The sequence goes on along the minus strand of JAALOD010000078.1, from coordinate 10,945 downwards.
ACGCGTTGTGCAGCACACCTATCAAATCATGTTTCACGACCACTTCGTAAGACTCATCATTTTCGTTGGAATTCATGTCGCAAAGGCGATGACGGGCGGGCCGACGGCTTCCTATGGTAAGCACGGAAGCTCCAGAACCCGTTTCCCCGCCGACAAACCAAACCCGTCATCACCACTTACAACAATGGAATCGCTTCGTTTGTTGCAGAAAAAATTTCAGTCCAAAAATCTGACTTCGCACTACGATTTGCGCCTAGGTAAGCAACAGAAATTGGTCGAGGGGCCCCGGCCTGCCCGCTTCACAGGTTCGCGCTAGATTGCAATGCGGAAACCCGCGCGTGCGCAAAAAGCCGGCGACGTGCACGCGCTACTATCGGCCTCTCTCGATTGCTCGGATCAAAGTTACGTTGGCTCGCTCGTATTGATTCATTTTATTGAAAACGCGACCCTGATTGTCATCTGCACCGCGATAATAATTGCCCAGCGTTTGGGCAAAGGCGATTCCCCTCGGACGCGAGAATTTGTAGCCCTTCCGGGCAAATATTTCGTTTCGGGCTCGCCATAAATCAGCAGAGCTAAGGCTCGAAAGGTCAGTCGCGCTCAGATAGCGAAAGCTTGAATCCGGGAAGAGCCATGGTCCGCGCGCGGGCGCAATCGCTGGCTGAGCAATGGTCGGTGAGTTGCTCACAGGAAACCCTTCCTTTGCCCCGACTTCTTGCTGCGCTTGCTGGGCACGCGCGACATCTTCCGTGGGCAACACCGTCAGATCTTTGGCGGCCGTGCGTTGCGGTTGTGTTGCAATCGGTTCGGGCTGTTTGCTGGCCGCTTCATCTTCCGTCGGGTTAACAATTGGGATCTGTCTTTCAACCTGGGTGGATGATCCGCTCAACTTCTCTGGTGCTACCTCTCTTTTGTGTCCCAAATACCATCCCGCGCCGCCGACAATCATTAAGACCGCGATTGCGACAGCGATGAGAGTTGATTTACGCGAAGATGGTGGGGAAATTTGCGCCGTTGCCATCGGACTCTCTCTCTCGATCTGAGCTGGCACGGGGAGGATTAGGGGACCTGCTAGTGAGGACGACATCTGTTTCATCAATGTTTGCAACGTTCCGCAAAAAAACACTACGACGGAACCGAATTGAATTTTGTCGCCATCCTTCAACTCAGCGTCAGTAATAGAAATGCCATTGACCTGTGTCCCGTTTGTTGAATGCAAATCTTTCAGTCGATAGGAGTCGGCAACTCTCGCGAGCATCGCGTGCTGCGCTGATACCGCTGGATCGTCAATGACTATGTGGTTCAACGGAGCACTGCCAATCGTGACAATGTCGCGAGTCAACTCATGCGTTACGAGATCAGCTTCCTCGCGGTTCACAACCAAGCGAGCCATCTTACCCTCCTATGAGTTCACCCCGGGGGACCCCGTGGTAGGGGCCTTTCGTGCTTCCTGACGCGCGACCAAGCTCCAAGCAGAAAGCGCCGCGCACCAAGGAAACACCTCCCTTCCAAGTTTATTCTACGGAAACAACGGAACAAAGTTCCCGAAACGGTGAACAGGCGATTCGTCGCAGACGATTTGAGACGATCCGTACTGGCTGGGAGCCTCACCATAGGTGATTAAGTTGCGATTCCCCGTGATCTCGTACGTCTGCGCTATGCCAGGATTGGGCAGCCATGAACATGCCATTGCCGGGCAAAATCCGACATGCATTTGGGCGTTAAAGCCGGTACAAAAATCGTCCGCCACCCTTTAGGATTCCCGGGGTTGAAATTTTAGGGCGATGAAAGCTGAAATGTCGGGGCAGCCTGAAAAGCTAGTTGGAAAATACTTCCACAGCGCAAACGAGACCAACCAAATTGAATGGCAGGGCCTAGTGATCGGAGAGCCGCACCCCGGCTGGTATCTGGTGCAACTGTTTGAATGGGCTTCAGGGGACCCAAGCGTGCAAAGACTTGTGCCAATCGAGAAGATGATCAGCTGGGTATTTTATCCCAACGCGGATGCGATGACGGGTTCAAAACATTCACCACATCAAATGACAGAACCTCGCCAAGCCGCATGAGGAGAACTTCTCGCGTGGAATGACCCATCGGCAAAGCGCCTGTGTTTCCGACACTAGCGGGCAAGAGTTGCAGTGGCAAAAGCGGACTAGCGACGAAATCCGATTTGGTTCCGTCATAGCGGTTTTTGCAAGAGGTGATCGGAAACCGTGGTCAAGCCGCGGGTTTAGATGGACGCGTATTTCAAGATAAGGCCACAGCCGAATGCGTTCGCGATTGCGTCAGGATCGCCGTACCGCAGCCGCCAATTAGATCAAAAGGCGCGTCGATTTTGCAAGACTGCACTTCCTTAACGTGTTGTGAGCCGGAACGGCGATTTCAAAAAAGCCTTGTGAATGCGGTGCCATTCGGGTATGCACTCCAATAAGCCAGCCAAGCGACGTTGGCATATTGGATATTGATCCACGCAGGTTGGTCGGGAAATTTTGAGCGGGGCGAGATCGTCCCGCCGGTAGGAAGCATTACCAGTAAGTTGTCGGGAACTAAATCTGGTAACGCCCGATGCGCGTCATCGTCGCCCGCTCAAATTCCTTTATACCATCAAAGTGTAAAAACACAACGCATTGCCCCGAGAGCGTGCTTCGCAGTTGGATTCGTGTTGCATTGCCGCTGCGGCTGGGTGCTTTCATTCGTCACTTCGTTCTACGGAAATGGCGGAACGAAGTTCCCCCAATGAGGCGCGGCGGCAAACAGAGTTTTCATGGGGGCGGGGGTGTTGTCCTACACGATTCTGCCAACGCGCTCAAAGCAAAAAGCTTCTTCACCGAACATGACTCACAAGGGTGGGAATCAGCGGATTTGTTCTCACTTCCGTTCTCACTCGGCCATTTTTCAAGGCCATTTCTCCTAGACGCCTGGCCTTTCCGAATGATCTTCACGCGCGCGCGAGGGGTTTCACCGCTCACAATACACGGGCGAACAGTGGCGGATTTCTCTGTATTTCCCTGCATTTGTTATGCAGAAATGTTATTCTTTCACGGCTTGCTTGCATAAGTACCTAATAATCAAGGATACGGATGGGGGGGGATTCGAACCCCCGGTGCCTTTCGGCACACACGCTTTCCAGGCGTGCACAATAGACCGCTCTGTCACCCATCCGTTAGAGCGACCTCAACTGTAGCGGCGCCCTGTAACCGTAGCACCTGTATTCGCTACTCGGCGCTCACTCACAGAGCGCCGCTACAACTGCAAGCGCCGGAATAATTCATCGAGCGGCAATTGAATACCGATGTAAAACTCGCCGAAGTCGGCGTACTCGGCGCTCACCGGATCGAAACGCATTTTATAAACGATCGCCTTGATCTGGAAGGTGTCGCGCGCAAAGAGCATCACTCCCCATTCCGCGTCGTCGAGACCGGTCGAACCGGTGATGAGTTGTTTAACTTTTCCGGCGAACTCGCGTCCTACTGTCGCGTGGCCCTTCATCAGGTTGCGGCGTTCATCATACGGCAGCGCGTACCAATTCCGCTGTTCGCCACGGCGTTTGCTCATGTTATAAAAGCAAACGACCGGCCAGTCGGGCAGCGTGGGATAAACGCGCTCCTGCCGGTAGTGTCTCATTCGGTCGCGAAATGTCGCCAGAGCTTCATCGAGTTTTACGGGATCGTTCCGCACACTGGACTCCAGCGTCTGTGCGTATTCGTCTTCGCTGGTGATGTATTCGCTCTCCTCGGTGAGCGATAGGTAACTGTAAACCGGGGTCAGCACGTCCGCGCCTAACGAGAGCGAGAGCCGTTTCTCGATCTTGTTGGCGTTATGCAGGTCGGGCGTGATCAACATGAAACCGACGTCGGCTTTCGGCGTGACCATGCCAAGGGTAAGCAATTGCGTCGAATCCATCGCGCGCACTTCCTGCACCAGCGATGACAGATTTGTTTTTGCCGCATTTTGTTCTTCACGGCTCAGCAGTTGCCATTGGCCGTACTCGATCCGGTAAAACAAATGCAGACAATGCCAGCCCTCTTCGGGAACAAGCGCGATGTTTTTATCGGTCATCGCGCTAGTCTCGGACGCATGGAGTCGCGGTCAAGGGTAGCGCACGCGTCTATCTCTGCGGAGCACAGGCTGCCAGCCGTAGTTGCCGGCAACCCTGCTGGCAACACCTTTGCACACGTAATCCTCGGGCAACGCACAAATTGCCCGGTCTCGGCAAGCTGCCGAGACCTGCAGGCTGGCAGCCTGCGCCCCCAGAAAAACACACCCGAGGACCCTGAGGAAGGTTACCCCGCAGGCGTTGTCGCTTTCGGCAAATGCGCCATGCAGTACTCCTCACCGTCGCGTGCAACGCGAAAGTCGAGGTTCGGATCGCTCAATTCGGTCGCGCCGCAGACTGCGCATTTATGAAGCGGCTCGGCTTCGCTTCGAGAACTCTGCGCGTAACGTTTTCTTCGCGCTGAGACTTCGCCGCGATGGCGAGCGTCATGAATAATTTCTGGTCCGAAAAAGAACAAATAATTGGCCAGGGCAGCTACCAGCGCCATTCGATAGGAATTCGTGCCCACAACAAAGCCGAACATTAAAAACGCTGCTGACACCCAGGCAATCCATTTGATTTTCGCCGGCAAAATAAAGAAAAGATAGATCACCTGATCGGGATAGAACCTCGCGAAAGCGAAAAACAACGACGCGTACAACATTGAGTTGGAAAAACGCGTTCCGAAGAAAAATGCGGCCACCGTCGTGCCGATCATTCCGACGATGAAATAAAGCGTGAGGCGAAACGCTCCCCATGCCTGTTCAAGGCCCTCGCCGATGAACCAGAGAAACCATAGGAGAAGAAAGACCCATAAAAAACTGTCGGTCTGCGGAAGAAAAATATATGTGATCAATCGCCAGATTTCGCCGTGACGAATCCGTCCGGGATCGAGGTCAAGCATGAACCGGAAACCGGGATTCAAACGAACCAGCAAAAAAGTCAGACCGGTAAAGGCGACCACAATGCGCATCAACCCCGGAATGCCAAGAAAACCAAAGCGGCGTTCAAGTTTGTCGAGTACACGCATCGCACGGCGACAGTAGCGCAACAATCCCTCACCTCAATCCTCTCCCTTTCGGAAAGGGACAGGCGGATCTTGAGCCATCCCGAGTGAAAAATGTGGACGTTCGGATCCTTTCCTCTCCTCCTCAACCGAGGAGAGGATGAAGGTGAGGAGCCGAAATCCAGCCCAACCACTGAATCATGCGAACGCTTGCGCTGCTATTCGTGCAGTCTAGTTTGGCGCGTGAGCGAAGAGGCACCAAAGAAAACGCCCCTTTACGAAGAACATGTTCGGCTCGGCGCGAGAATCGTTCCCTTCGCTGAGTGGCTCATGCCGGTCCAATACACGAGCATCGTCGAGGAACATCAAGCCGTGCGAAACAATGTCGGCATCTTCGACATTTCGCACATGGGACAATTGATTGTGGAGGGAGCAAGCGCATCCGAATGGCTCAACACCATGCTCACAAATAACGTCGGCAAGCTCGACGTTGGCACGGGTCAATACACCTTTCTGCTGAACGACCGTGGCGGCATCATCGATGACCTGATCGTTTATCGGATTGGCCAGAGGGAATTTCTGCTCGTAGTGAACGCGGCGCGAGCAGACGAGGATTTCGCCTGGCTGCAGGACCATCTTCCGGCCGCAAACGCAGTTCTGCTCACGAATCGCAGCGCGGATTTTGGCGGAGTCGCGATTCAAGGTCCGCGGATCGCCGAGTTTTTTCACGCGCTGTTCAGCAACGATGCCGATCTTCCTCCGCGAAATTCGATTGCCGATTTTCCGTTCGGTGGAGCGACTGTCTCGGTGGCGCGCACCGGTTACACCGGAGAGGACGGGATTGAAGTTTTCTTTCGCTCAAGTGATGCGGCGAAGTTTTGGAACACCGCGCTCGAAAGAGGCAAGCCGTTCGGAATTAAGCCGTGCGGTCTCGGTGCGCGCGACACGTTGCGCCTGGAAATGTGCTACCCGTTGAACGGCTCCGATCTGTCGCCGGAACGAAATCCAATTGAGGCAGGGCTCGGATTCTTCGTCGACCTGACAAAACCAAACTTCATGGGACGGGACGTTTTGGTTGAAACAAAAGAAAAAGGTCCTCCTGAAAAGCTCGTGCCGTTTCGAATGAAAGAGAAAGGACCGCCGCCGCGACCCCATTACGCAGTCTTCGAGAACGGGGAACGCATCGGCGAAGTCACCAGCGGAACGCTTTCTCCGAGCTTGAACTGGGGCGTAGGAATGGCGTATGTCTCGACGGCGCGCGCGAAAATCGGCGCCCAGATCGACATCGAAATTCGCGGCCAAAAATTTCCAGCTACCATAGAAAAGAAACCGCTCTACAAAAAATCATGAATGTCCCTGACGACCTCCTCTACACCGAATCACACGAATGGATTAAACGCGAAGGCGATAACGTGCGTGTCGGCATTACCGACCACGCCCAATCTGAATTGACTGACGTGGTTTACGTCGAGTTGCCAAAAATGGATCGGCAAGCAAACGCCAAAGAAGCAATCGCAGTTGTCGAATCAGTGAAAGCGGCGAGCGACATTTACGCGCCGGTAAAAGGAACCGTCCTGGAAGTAAACAAAGCGCTCGAAGCCGACCCGGGGCTGATCAACCGCGAACCCTACGGCCAGGGCTGGATTTTCATTCTCAAGCTCGACAACGCTGACGATCTCAAGCAATTGAAAGACGCGGAAGCATACAAGAAGCAGATCAGTTAACATCCCGCGCATGGGTAATCGCCCTGCTCGCTTGCGCACTCCACACAGTTCCTGGCCTTCCGCTCCGACTGAATGGGATCTGCCGCGATGAAGGTCAGATACTTTAAATCGGCAAACGATTTTCGCAGATGGCTGGAGAAGAATCACGCGACCACGCAAGAACTATGGGTTGGTTATTGCAAGAAGAGCTCCCATCAACCGAGCATCACCTGGCCAGAATCGGTAGATGAAGCGCTCTGTTTTGGCTGGATCGATGGGATTCGCAAAAGCGTCGATGATTTTCGCTATACTATTCGATTCACGCCACGGAGACGGGGAAGCATTTGGAGCGCGGTCAACATTAAGCGCGCACAAGAATTGAGCGATAGAGGCTTGATGAAGCCCCACGGAATGGCTGCGTTTGACGCGCGGAAAGAAAACCGCTCGGGAATTTATTCCTACGAGCAAAGGAGCGCCAGTCTCGATGGACATTACGAGAAAAAGTTGAGACAAAACAAAGCCGCCTGGGATTTCTTTTACGCTCAGCCGCCCTCGTATCGAAAAGCAATCGGGTGGTGGGTAGTGGGCGCAAAACAGGAAGCAACGCGGCTCAAGCGGTTGGAAAAGCTGATAAGAGAATCGGCGAAAGGAGAACGACTAAGATAGCGTTCACAGAAGGCCAGAGACGATGTTGATTAAAAGCGCAAGGATGATGCTATTAAATCCAAACGCGAGAACGCTGTGGACCAAAGTGAGGCGACGCATGCGCCGCGAGGTGATTTGGACGTCCGACACCTGGCAGGTCATGCCGACGACAAAGGCAAAATAGGCGAAATCAAAATAATCCGCCGGCCGATTACCGGGAAAAATTAGACCGCCGGCATGTTGAACTACGCCGGGCTCGTCGCTATCCCCATAAAACACGTGGGCGTAACGCAAACCGAAAACCGTGTGAACCAGCGTCCAGGATGAAATCACGGTTAACAGCGTGAGCAGTAGATGGACGGTAAAATGGCCGCCAGCCTGACGCTTATTTGCGCTAATCAGAAATCCAACCGCGAAGAGAGCAGCGCAAGCGGCGACGACGACAAAAAGAAAGATAAGCAAGCGGCTCAGATCTTGTTGCTGCGCTCGCTCGCGCATCTTGCGCTGCGGCGTCATCAAAATTGTCAGCCAATCAAGCGCGATGATAACGGCAGCGAACGCATTCCAACCTGCAATTGCTGCACTCGAGAACCGAACATGTCCGCGCGAGGCAAAGAACACCGCCCCACCAGCGGCCAAACCCAAGACGACACGCTGACGCGGGTCCTGACGACAGACAAGATCGACAATGCGCATTTATGTATTCGAGGTACTAACATTCGCCAGCAGTGGCAAGCTGGCATTGCAGCACGAATCGCGTAATCCGTGGTCCAAGATCTAGCGAGTAGCCTTCTTAACAGCGAAGCCAATGTAACCCCAGCGGCCCCATTCGTGATGCGATGTGCGCTGCGCGTCGCGGCGACCGGTCTTTTTATCGTGGGCGTACGTCTTGGTCACAAATTCGGGAAACGCCGCGTTCATCTGCACGTCGTGCGACACCAGTAATCCGCCGTCGCGCAGGCGCGGCCAAAATTGGCGAAACTCCCAGAGCATGTGCCGGTAACTATGCGAGCTGTCGTGCAGAAACATGTCGATCAACGAAGGGAGCCGATCGCCCTTGAGGAAATCTTCCACTTTGCCGCGCATGGGCTCGAAACCGGCAGAGGCGGATCGCAATTCATCTGGAATCAACGCCCCTTGCTCGCATTCCTGGCTCAATTCAATGCTGTAGAGTTTTGCCGCCGCGAGCTTTCCGTCTGCCAGCGCTTTCAAGATAAAGGCGGACGACATTCCAATATATCCGCCGGACTCGACGATCACCGTCGGCCGGACCCAACGCGTCAATCCATAAAGCGTTGCGCAATCGATCGCTCCCATCACTCCTTCGCTACCGAATGCATCGCGGCGCCGGACCATTTCAGCCATGAAATCGCTCGCCCGGATTTCAGCCGCGAACCGCGCGACCGCGTCCCACATCCCGTAATAGGATGGTGCGGGCGATAGCTCACTTTGATTCATATCGTTAGGTCGACGCCACCATGAACGCGAAATCGCCGACATTCTTTTCATGGATGGAAGAGCTAGGATATTCGGCTGCACTTTGAATTGACGCGAATGCTTATTTCGTGTGTCGTCTGAAAGCGTTAAGACGCGCAATTCGCTCTGTTCCTGGCGGGCGCTGGGCATAAGTCATCCTTTTTTCCTGCCTAACCTGTGCTTAATTCTTCCGTTTTCCCCATGAGCAGCAAACCGAAGCCGCGCGAGGCAGAGCTTAACTTTGAAGGCGCGATGGATCGGCTCGAAAAAATTGTCGAGCAAATGGAATCCGGCAAACTCCCGCTCGAAGATCTGATCGTACGCTACGAAGAGGGAATGAATCTGGTAAAGGTTTGCCAGGAACGACTTGCCAAGGCCGAACAAAAGATCGAAATCATCGCTCGCAACAGCGCAGGAAAGGCGATAGTTAAGGATTTCGAGCCCACACCGGAACCGGCTGCTCCGGCCGAAACCGTAGATGAATCCGAAAGCACAAATGATGAAATCAAACTCTTCTGAGTCGGCTCGGGCTTCCGAGGCGACCGCACCTCCAACGCGCCTGCTCGATGGGGTCCGCTCGCCTGCGGAAATCAAAGCGTTGCGCGAACAGGATCTGCCACAGCTCGCACAGGAAGTGCGGGAAGAGCTGATCAGCGTCCTTTCCCAAACCGGAGGGCATCTGGGCCCAAATCTCGGTGTCGTGGAACTGACGATTGCCTTGCACCGGGTCTTCAACACGCCGGACGACCGGTTCGTTATGGACGTCAGTCATCAAGGCTACGTCCACAAAATGTTTACCGGGCGCCTCGATCGTTTTAATACGATGCGTCAATTTGGCGGGCTCAACGGTTTCCTTTTGCGGACCGAGAGCGAACACGATTGCTACGGTGCCGGTCATGCGGGGACGGCGCTCTCCGCCGCACTCGGGATGGCGGTTGGGCGTGACCTTCGCGGTGGGGATGAGAACATCGTCGTGGTGGCAGGCGACGCCGCATTGACGTGCGGAATCAGCTACGAAGCGCTAAACAATGTAAAAGCGCACACCAAGCGATTCATCGTCGTGCTCAACGATAATGAATGGTCGATCGCAAAGAATGTCGGTGCGATTGCAAATTACCTAAACAGCATTGCCACAAGCCCCACGTTTGCTCATTTGCATGAGAAAGCGGCCCATTTCGTCCGCGCGATCGCCGGAAAATCAGTGGCACACTTCGCGCACAAAGTGGAGGAAAGTGTCAAAGGCTTGCTCGTGCCGAGTGTCATTTTCGAGGAACTCGGCTTGCGTTACTACGGACCAATCGACGGGCACGATATCCCATTGCTCATCCGAACATTTGAGTTTTTGAAAACGCAGGAAGAACCGGTCCTGTTGCACATTCTTACCCAGAAAGGCAAGGGATACGCCCCAGCCCTAAAACAACCGGATAAGTTCCACGGTCTCGGTAAATACAAGATCGAAAGCGGCGAGACGGCGCCAACGCCGACGCCGACATATTCGGAAATCTTTGGGAAGACACTGGCGAAATTCGCGGAGACAAACCAAAAGCTCGTGGCGATCACGGCAGCGATGCCGAGCGGAACCGGGCTATCGCATTTCGCCAAAGCCCACCCCGGCCGCTATTTCGATGTCGGGATTGCAGAAGAACACGCCACTCTTTTCGCCTGTGGCCTGGCAACGCAAGGGTTGCAACCGTTCCTCGCGATTTACTCCACGTTTTTCCAGCGCGCCTACGATATGGCGATCCACGACATCGCCATCCAAAACCTGAACGTGAAACTGTGCATGGACCGCGCCGGGTTAAGCGGCGACGATGGCCCGACGCACCACGGCTTGTTCGATATCGGGTATCTGCGACACGTCCCAAATTGGGTGCACATGCAGCCGAAAGATGAAGACGAATTCGTCGACATGCTGTGGACCATGGCGCACTACAACTCGGGTCCGATCGCTATTCGCTATCCGAGAGGATCGGGAACGGGCGCAAAAATCAAACCGGAGCCCAAGCTTCTCGAGATCGGCAAAGCCGAGGTCGTGCAACACGGCCGCGACGTGGCGATTTTTGGACTGGGCAACATGTT
>JAALOD010000077.1 GCA_013372845.1 Candidatus Udaeobacter sp. | reverse complement strand
CCGAATGCGATCCTGAACGTAGCGATCCTGACAGGCGCTGAGAAGCCAGAGCGCCTGATTGATGCACGGGAGTGTCAGGATAGCGGCGACTGAAAACGATTCTAGGGGCATCCTCGTCGAGGGGAGTTCAACAAGGGCATAAGTATCACGGAATAGCGGGCACGTAATTGGACCACCAGTGTCTCAAAAAGCGCGGGGAAAAAATGATCGCTTTTTTTGCCCCTGAGCAATCAATTGCAATCAGCCGATGCAATCACGGGGGGCAGCCTTCACGTAGGTCGTACCTGAAGTGGCCTGTCTTTGACGAATACTTGGCAAATAGATTGCCATTTCGTGCGTTTTGATGCGGCTCGCTGCGCGTTCGACGAATTACCTATTTTCATAGGTAAATCCCCATTTTAGAGGGACTGGGTCGGCTGGATCCGAACAAGGGAATCAACGTCTCATGAAGGCGCCTTGCATCGATAGCGATCTCTTGAAAATATTCTCACGCTGTGATCATTCCGAGCATCTATCGCGGCTAAGAAGGCACACCTTCTAGAACGACACAGGCAACCGCGTGATGCTCGGTATGGCTAAGAGTGACGAGCGCAGCAGTGACGCCGCGTTTTGTTGCAAGCTCCTCGGCCGGCCCGGATAAAACGAGGAATGGTTCGCCGCTCGGCTTTTTCTGGATGTCGATGTTGCGCCAACCCATCGCTTTGCCAATGCCGGTGCCGAATGCTTTCGAAACAGCCTCTTTTGCCGCGAAACGCGCGGCCAGATGACGCGCCGGAAATTTCATCGACATCGAATATTCAATCTCGCCATCGGTAAAAACGCGATGGAGAAAACGATCGCCAAATCGATCGATCGACCGCTGGATGCGGGCGCACTCGACAAGGTCGACCCCAGTACCAATCACGCTCATTTCAAGAGAATTGTAGGGCGTTTCTGTGAAACGCCGACTTTTGGCGTCTGACACAGACGCCCCACAAAGGTCCACATCGGTACATTCATCCGGGATATTTTGCCATCGCAGCGAGCATTTCTTTCACGGCAGTATCAAGCCCAACCCAAACCGCCCGCGATACGATGGAGTGACCAATGTTGAGCTCGGTCAAACACGGAATTTGGTTGATAAGCTCGATATTTTTGTAGTTGATGCCGTGGCCGGCGTTGACCTGAAGATTTGATTCCGATGCGGCGCGCGCGACCGCTCGCAATTGCTCAAGCTCTTCTTTTTGGATCTTTTCTGTAAACGCGTTGGCCAGGCTGCCGGTATGCAGCTCAACCATTTCGACGCCCAGCTCTGCTGCGGCGTCGACTTGTTCCAAAGTGGGATCGATGAACAAGCTGATTCGAATGCCGGAGGTGTGCAGCCGTTTGATTGTTGGTTCCAATGTCTTGCGATTTGCGATGACATCCAGGCCGCCTTCGGTGGTGACTTCCTCCCGTTTCTCCGGAACAAGGCAGACTTCATCCGGCATGATGCGTAGCGCAACATCGAGAATTTCCGGCGTGTTGCCCATTTCCAGATTCAATTTTGTCATGATGTTTTCGCGCAGCCGTTCGATGTCCCGGTCCTGGATATGCCGGCGATCACTGCGCAGATGGGCGACGATTCCCTGGGCACCTGCACGTTCGCACATTCGCGCCGCAACGATCAGGTCTGGTTCCGCGTTCTTGGATTCCGGCATCGTGGCATAGCGGGCCTGCCGTAGCGTTGCTACGTGATCGACGTTGACTCCCAAGCGCAGGCCGCTCATTGACTCAGAAAATTTCGCGAATTGATCGCGCCAAATAGGACTCAGTCAATCAGTCTGAGCAAGTGGGAAAAGAATCGGCGAAACAGCGAAACGGCGAGTGCACAACTTGCGCCTGCGGGACGAAGCCTGGAAGTCGCTGAGTCGCCGTCTTACCGATTCGTCAACGATCGGTGGGGCTCGGCGTATTAGGCGCCTGATTTGTCGATTGTTGACCGCTGGTTTCTGCCTTCGCCTTGTTCAGCGCTGTTTTGGATTTTCGATGGACTGTTTTGGCGCTTTCTTTTGTTTTCTGGCCTACAGCTTGAGCGGTTTCCTTCGTCTTTCTGCCGACAGTCTTGGCAGTCTCTTTGGTTTTTTCTCCGACTGTTTCAGCGACTTCCTTGGTTTTTTTGCCCGCAGTTTCAAGTCCGTTCTTAACCGTCTCCCCTGTTTTTTTTGCTCCGTGCTTTACTTCTTCCAGTGTTCCCTCCTGCGCGAGCGCAACAAGCGCCGTCGCCACGGTCAAAGTAATAATAAAGCTCGTTATTTTCACGATTGGCTCCTTTTCATTTGCTGTCCCTGTACAAAAAAAACGGATGAGACACACGAGCCGCGCGCATTATCCCTTATCACGCCGACAACTCAGGATGGCGTTTGCAGCACGTGCGTTCGTAAATGGACGCGAGTTTCGAGAGTGGGATGCCGAAAATATAAAGCACCGTTATCAATCCGTAAGCCAGAGTCAGACGCACAGGTCCAATAGTTTCATAGCGCCGCGGGCTCGCCAGGATCCGTTTGCGACTGTATATCACCCGACCGTAGCGCCCGAGCCGGCGAAAAAATTCCACGTCCTCCATTAGAGGCACTTCTGGAAAGCCGCCTATGTCCAGAAAGGCCGTGCGCCGGCAGAATATTCCGTGATCGCCACATCGCATTCGTAGGAGAATCCCGGCATAATGCGCGAAGCTGTCCGTCAATCGATAAATGGAGGCTTGCGGAAGGCGAATTCGGAAAAAACCGCCTGCGACATTCGGATCATCCATGATTCGCTCGATCTCTTCCAAACAGCCCCATGGAACTTTGGCATCGACGTGGACGAACCAGAGAATGTCGCCACGCGCGGCGCGCGCACCAGCGTTCATTTGTATCGCCCGATTACGCTTGCTTAAAACAAGGCGGTCAAAAAGACCGCGCGCGAGATCAGCAGTACTATCGCAGCTTCCACCGTCTGCGACAATAATCTCTGCGCCCGCTGCTCGGTCGCGCAGATGCACAAGGAAAGGCTGAATCAACCCAGCCTCATTCAATGTCGGCACGATGATGGAAATAATCATGGCATCGACATGAACCTTGATATTAAACGGGGCAAGTTGATCTACCAGCTGTGTGGATGAACTTGCTTGCAAGAGATGAACCGGTTTGCGGAACGACTCGCGGCGGAAGGCGTAAACCTGCGTCGGGGCCATCCTGAGATTCTTCAGGTGAACGTCGGAAAGGTTTGCAATTTGACGTGCGTGCATTGTCACGTGAACGCAGGGCCAAAGCGGCGGGAAATCATCACGCGGCAGACGATTGATCGGATCGTGAATTGGCTGGCCAAGAGCGATATTCCCACCGTCGATCTCACGGGCGGTGCGCCGGAAATGATTCCAGACTTTCGGTATTTCGTAGAGCACGTCGAGGGTTTACGTCCGCCGCGCAAAATTATCGATCGCTGCAATCTGACGATTTTGCTCGAGCCCGGGTACGAAGGTCTCGCTCAATTCTTGGCCACAAAAAAAGTCGAGATTGTTGCGTCAATGCCGTGTTATTCACCGGAGAATGTGAATGCACAACGGGGCGAAGGTGTTTTTGACGGGAGCATCGCCGCTCTCCAGCTGCTGAACTCGTTAGGCTACGGAATCGACCCAGAACTGCCATTGCACCTCGTTTATAATCCGGTCGGCGCATTTCTGCCGCCGTCGCAGGACGAGCTGGAACTCGATTACAAGCGCGAGCTCAAAAAGCATTTCGGAATTGTGTTTAATAACCTTTATGCGCTCACAAATCTTCCAATCGGTCGGTTTGCGAGCTATCTCCGGCATAACTGTAAACTGGAGGAGTATATGCAACTGCTCATTCGTGCGTTTAATCCGGCAACGGTTAGCGGGTTGATGTGCCGTAATACGATCAGCGTCGGCTGGCGTGGCGAAGTTTATGACTGCGATTTTAATCAGCAGCTTGGAATGCAATGGTCCGGCAACAGCGGAAGTAAGCTTTTTCTGTGGGATATCGATCCAAATTCCCTCGAAGCGCGTGTGATCATGACCGGTGATCATTGCTTCGGTTGCACGGCGGGGGCTGGTTCAAGCTGCGGCGGTGCAATCAGGTCGCTGTCCTGATAGCGCCTTGATCGCGCGGGGCTTGGATCCGCACCTTAACAGGCGACAACCGCTCAAGCGAGCGGCCGCGCCGCAGAGGCAGCGGGCAGCAAGCGCGCCAGACCAAACTCGGCGTGGATCAATTGCGCAGCGCGTTCAGCATCTTTTTCATCAATGATGACTGCAATCTTGATCTCCGAGGTAGAAACCAGCTGGATGTTGATCCCGTTGTTCCCTAGGCATTCGAACATTCGTGCCGCTACTCCCGAGTGCGATCGCATTCCGATCCCGACTACGCTCAACTTGGCCATGCCGGCTGCTGTGTTTAAGCGTTTCGCACCAATCTGGCCGATCACAGGCATCAGGATTGTACGCGCGTTTTCCAGTTCATCCTCATGAATCGTGAATGAGACGTCAGTCGTTCCGCCGATCGAAGCGTTTTGCACAATCATGTCGACGATGATGTGCGCAGCGGCGATGTTCGAAAAAATCCGGGCAGCCATTCCCGGCTCGTCGCGCACGCCTGCGATGCTAAGTTTTGCCTGGTGTCTGTCGAGACTGATCCCCCGAACCACCACGTCTTCCATGCTGGGGGTCTCTTCTTTGGCAACTGTCCCGCGCCGTTTGGTAAAGCTCGATCGCACTTCAAATTCGACGCCGAATTTTTTAGCAAACTCGACAGCGCGTGATTGCATCACCTTTGCGCCGCTCCCCGCCATTTCGAGCATCTCGTCATAGGCAATCTCACTAACTTTCTTCGCGTCTTTGACTAAACGCGGATCGCAAGTGAACACACCATCAACATCGGTAAAAATCTGGCAGGCATCGGCGTTCAACGCGCCCGCCAGCGCAATCGCGGTTAAGTCCGACCCGCCGCGGCCAAGCGTGCTAGTATCTCCGTGCGGTGTCTGCCCCTGAAAACCTGCCACGATTACGATGTAATCCTCCGACAGCATCTCATGAATCTGCTTTGGACTGATATTCGCGATCCGAGCCTTGGTGTGATGGTGATCCGTTAAAATCCCCGCCTGAGCGCCGGTCAGCGAGATCGCTGTTCCGCCCAACGCGTTTACGGCCATGGCGGTCAAGGCGGCGGCGGCATTTTCACCAGTGGCAAGCAATAGATCGAGCTCGCGTTCTGTCGGCTGCGGCGAGACAGCCTTTGCAAGCTTGATTAACTGATCGGTTACTCCCGCCATCGCCGAGATGACCGCGACAACACGACAGCCCTTACGCTGCGTCTCAAGAATTCGGCGGGCCGCTTTACAAATTCGCTCAGGGCTGCCGACGGAAGTCCCGCCATATTTTTGAACAATCAGGCGCATGACAGAATTAGATTATGAAGCAGGAACGCGAACTTCCAACGCAAACTGGCATCTCGCATTGCAGCCACTACAAACGCAGCACTACGGGCTACGCTTCAATCGCGCGCTGCACAGCTCTCAGGGTCGCCGGGACAGATTTTAATTCCTTCATCTGCGTAGTGATTACATCGGGATCCTTCAATCCATGTCCAGTGACCGTGCAAACAATTTGGCTCTCCTCTGGGATCTTCTGAAATGAATAGGCTGCCTCTTTCGAATCGCAGCATTTGAAAAGCCCCGCGACGGACGCTGCACTTGCCGGTTCAACAAAAATTCCCTCGTGCTGCGCCAGCCATATCTGTGCTGCAAGAATCTCCTCGTCACTAACAACATCAATCGCGCCATGTGATTCGGTGATCGCAGCGCGTGCCTGTTTCCAACTTGCCGGATTGCCAATTCGAATTGCAGACGCCACCGTTTCCGGGTTTTCGACGATGCGATTGTAAAAAATTGGGGCAGCGCCCGCAGCCTGAAACCCAATCATCGCCGGCAACTTGGTCGACCTTCCGCGCGCGTGATATTCTCGATAGCCTGCCCAATACGCGGTGATGTTTCCAGCATTGCCTACGGGCAAGAGATGAAAATCGGGCGCTTCGCCCAGATCATCAATAATTTCGAACGCGGCGGTCTTCTGTCCGGCGATTCGATCCGGATTAATCGAATTTACAACGGCGAGATCACGCTGTTCACCCAGCTCCCGAACGATCCGCAGCGCGTCGTCGAAGTTACCTTCCAAAGCGATGATTTTTGCTCCGCAGGCGAAAGCCTGCAGCAATTTACCGATTGCGATTTTACCAACGGGCAAGACCACAGCGCACGAGATCCCCGCGCGCGCTGCATAGGCCGCCGCGGAAGCGGACGTGTTCCCTGTTGAGGCGCAAATGAGAGCTTTTGCGTTGCGCTCCATCGCTTTCGATACTGCCACGGTCATGCCGCGATCCTTGAACGAGCCTGTTGGATTTATTCCTTCGTTTTTGACGAAAACCGCCCGGCCGACGCGTTTGCTCAATCGCGGGCAAAACACGAGCGGCGTACTCCCCTCACCCAACGCAACAATCGGCGTCGATTCAGTAATCGGAAGGTATTCCTGGTAACGCGCGATCACTCCCAATTTTGATGTTGTCGTTTCGGTGTGCATTTTTTAATCGAGACGAATTCGTGTGATTGTCGATCTGTAAGTGCCGTGTAAGATCATCCCGTATGCCTGCGCTCAGCAAGGAAGATAAACTGCGACTCTTAACCACGATTCTGGAGAGTCGTCACGCTGATCTGCGTGAACAGAATCTGAATCGTCAGGGCAAGGGACATTTTCATGTCTCCGGAATGGGCCACGAGGCGCTCGCCGCGGTCTCGATCCAGATGGAACCGGACGATTACATCGTGTCGTATTATCGCGACCGCGGTCTTGTCCTAGGGCGCGGAATGACCACGCGCCAGCTCGGCCTCGAATATTTTGCAAAGCGCAACACCGGGAGCGGCGGCCGGCAAATGCCGTCACATTACAGTAATGCAGAGTTGCACATCTGGAGCGTGCCGACTCCGACCGGTTCGCAGTTGCTCCCCGCGTGTGGCATGGCCTGGGGCATTCAGCTAGACGGCAAAAAAAATCTCGTTGTCACTACGGTCGGCGATGCCGCGACGCGCCAGGGAGATTTTTTTGAGGCGCTCTGTTTTGCCAGGGAGAAGAAGCTTCCCATGCTCTTCCTCGTCGAGGACAACGGCTACGGCATCAGCATGCCGACGCGGAAGAACAATCCGCTCGCGCTCAACATTCTCGAACCCGACAACTGGCGCCGACTCGAAGGACAAGACGTGCAGCAGGTTTATGACGCAACCGCTGAGGCGTTCGAGAAAATTCGCGCCGGAGGCGGACCGTTCTTTTTCTGGATCAGGATGGAGCGCCTTTCCAGTCACACCAGCTCTGATGATCAGAAACTTTATCGGAGCGCTGAAGAGTTGCAGGCGTTGGAAAAATCAGATCCGCTCAAATACTGGAAGGATCAACTGATCCAGGAAAGCGTGATCACTGCCGAGGAATTCGCCAGGCTCGATAATGAAGTTAAAGAGCGCATTCGCCGCGAGTACGCCGAAGCAGAAAAGGCCGAGGATCCTTCGCCTAACGAGTTACTCGCTAACGTTAGCAAGTCTCCTCCAAAACTTAACAATGAGGTTCTCCCGTCCGGGAAATATCGCATTGGCGATACGGTGAATAAGACATTGCGCGTGGGTCTGGAGGAAGATCCGCGACGCATCCTGTTCGGTGAAGACATTGAAGACCCAAAAGGCGGCGTGTTCCGTCTCACCCAAAGGCTTTCAACCGAATTTCCGAAACAGGTGTTCAATTCGCCTCTTGCTGAATCGACGATCCTCGGTGTCGCGTGCGGTCTGGCGGCGTACGGCAAACGTCCGGTCTTCGAATTACAATTTATTGATTTCATTTATCCGGGGTTCAACCAACTCGTCACAAACATCTCGAATTTGCGCTGGCGATCGTTCGGCAATTGGAAATGCCCGGCGGTGTTTTATGCGCCCTATGGGGCTTACCTGCCCGGCGGAAGCTTATGGCACAGCCAGGCAAACGAAGCAGCGCTCGCTCACTATCCCGGCCTGAACATTGTAGTCCCAAGCTCGCCGGCTGATGCCGCCGGATTGCTCTGGTCCGCCATGCATGGTGAAGATCCCGTCATCTTTCTGATACCCAAACATCTGCTTTGGGCGGAGCACGAATACACGGAGCCAATTCGCGCGGTTCCGTTGGGCGAGGCGCACAAGTTGCGTGATGGCTCCGATGTCACTCTCGTTGCGTGGGGTAACACGGTCGAGAAATCTCTAGAAGCTTTAAACAAGATCGACAATAAAATCAGCGTCGAACTAATTGATTTGCGTTCAATCGTTCCGTGGGACAAAGCCGCAATCGAGGAATCGGTCCGCAAGACTCACCGGCTGGTCGTCGTTCAGGAGGACACCGAAAATTGCAGTGTTGGTCAGATGATGATTTCTCACATCACGAGTGTTCCGGATCTTTGGAATGAAATGATCAGCCCGCCGATTCTGGTCAGCAAAGCAAACGTCATGATCGGCTACAACCCGATTTATGAGTACGCGGCGTTGCCAGACGTCGAGCGGATCGTCTCTGCAATTCAGCGCTCGGTTCAGACCAGACACGAACGCGTTGCTGTAGCCGCGGTTGCAGACCGCGGTCGCGTGGGCCCGTCCCTCACGCATATTCCGTCGCCGGGGTCAGCGCCCCGGGCTAAAGCGGAAACCGGCGAAAAACGGATGCAAAGCATCACTGTCCCAGTGATGGGCGAAGGCATTCGCAACGCCAAAGTTGTTTCGCTTTTGAAAAATCCCGGCGACACCATCGCGCTCGATGATGACCTCTGCGAAGTGGAAACGGATAAAGCCGTCTATCCGATTCAGTCGTCGTTTGCCGGTGTAATGGGCGAATGGAAAACAAAAGTAGGCGACACCGTCGAGATTGGTCAGGAGCTTGGCACGATTGTAACCGCGGAGCCATCGTTTGCCGACCAGTTTCAGGAAACAACCGAAGAATCGGTGGCTGGTGCTGTAGCCGCAGGCGCTGATCGCGGCCTCTCAGTGTCCCCACGCGAGTTCACGCGGCCGGGGTCACCGACCCCGGCTACAGTGATCGAACCTGCGTTAGCACCGACGATCACGCGCAAGCTCCTTCACGTGATCCCCGCCAATTTGCAGATCGATGCGCGATGGGATGCAATTCGCAAGGCGCGCGATGCAGCAAAAACGAAAAATGGGAAACACGCTCCTTCTCCTTCGGTGATGATGGCGTGGGCGGTGGTGCGAGCCATGGAAAAACATCCACCTTTCCGTCGCCTCATTTTGGAAGACGAGCGCATTGTCGAGAACGAAAATTTCGATCTGGGTATTGCGGTAACGCTGGAAGGCGATCGTCTCGCGACGGCAGTGATTGTTGACGCGAACAAGAAGAACTGGCCCGAATTCGTGAAGACTTACAACGAAACAGTTGATGCCACTCGCGGCGGCCGTGTTGATGCGATGAACGCCCCGGTTGTGATTACCAGTCTGGGCGCATTTGGGGTAAAGGCCGGCGCGCCTATCGTGGTGCCGCCCTCAGTTGGCACGCTTTTCGTCGGCACCGCTCATCGCGAATTGATTCCAAACGGAAAGAAAAACGAAAGTGCGGAAGTCATCACGCTTTCGCTTACGTTCGATCATCGCGTCGTAAACGGCGCCGGCGCCGCCAGCTTTGCGAACGAAATCAAGAAACAGATCGAAGGATTTAAGATCCCTGCAGCAAAGGCGAACGCGATTAGGACCTAACGCCTACAGGTCTGCTGCACTTCCGGTCTCCGAATTTGTTTGATCGCAAGCAGGACGCTTGCGTTACATTTCTCGGATGACAACTGCGAACAAGATCACCCTCGTCCGGATCTTGATGATTCCCGCTTTTGTGACGATGGCGATCTATTATGGCGAGAGCATCAAACGCGGCGATCCGCTGGAATGGCAGCGTTACGCGGCGATCATCATTTTTATTCTTGCTGCCGTAAGCGACGGCCTGGATGGATACGTTGCACGGCGATACAACCAACGCAGCACGCTCGGAGTGTATCTCGATCCAATCGCGGACAAAGGTTTGCTTTTGAGCGGCATCATCACATTGAGTATCAGCAACTGGAGTCAATCCGATCCTGAATACGGAAGTTTTCCCGTTTGGTTTCCGGTCCTTGTGATCTCGCGTGATGCCGTGATTCTAGTGGGCACGATGATCCTGTATTTGCTGAACGGCAAAGTACATGTGAAGCCAAATTGGACTGGAAAAGTGGCGACCGTCCTGCAGATGATCGCCATTGGATGGGTGATGCTGCAGCTGCGATTCATTCCTCTGCTCTACGTGGTGGTCGTTGCAGGCGTGTTCACATTGATTTCAGGAATCGTCTACGTGACAGTTGGCGTTCGCCAGTTGCAGGCAGAAGGGCATGCGCACCCGCAGCGGGGTTAACATAGAGTTCTTAAAGCGATGAACGGCCTAACGAATACGCCGAGCGTCGCAATTGTTGGCCGGCCGAATGTGGGCAAGTCTGCGCTGTTTAATCGTCTGATTGGCCGCAAAATTGCCATCGTCCACGACCAGCCCGGAATTACGCGCGACAGGATTTCCGCAATTTGCACACACGGTACACGGCCTTTCGTTCTATGGGATACCGGCGGGATTTTCGGCGCTGGCGAAGCGGAGCTGAGCGCGCAGGTGCGCGGCGCCGCCGAGGAAGCGTTGCGCGAGAGTGATCTTTTGCTTTTCGTCGTCGACGCCAAAGAAGGCTTGTCCCCGATCGATAAAGAGCTCGCTCGTGTCCTGCGCAAATCTCAAAAGCCGGTGGTCCTGGTCATCAACAAGATCGACATCGAAAAACATGAGGCACTAGCGACGGAGTTCGATTCCTTGGGCTTCAAATCGAGTATAGCGATTAGCGCAGAACATGGTCGCGGCATCTCAGACTTGTTAGACGCAATCGATCGATTTCTCCCCTCGCCCGCTGGCGATTCACAAGCCACAAGTCACGATTCACTTGCGGTCGCGATTCTTGGCCGACCCAATGTCGGAAAATCTTCCCTCATCAATTCCATCGTGCGCAGCGAACGCGCCATTGTAAGCGAACTGGCAGGAACCACGCGTGATGCCATCGATATTCTTTACCAACGCGACGGCCGGAATTTCGTTTTCATCGACACAGCGGGAATCCGTCGGCGTGGTAAACAGTCAACTTCGGTTGAAGTCTTCAGTGTCATGCGCGCGGAACGAAGCATCCGCCGGGCTGACCTTTGCGTTCTTACTGTCGATCTCACAGATGGTATAACCGCGCAGGACAAACGAATCGCCGGTTTGATTCAGGCCGCGCGGAAACCGGCGATCGTTATTCTAAATAAGTGGGACATCGTTAAACCAAAACGCAATCAAAAGGAGGCCATCGCCAGACTGGTGGCGACCGCACGCGAGCAAATTTTCTTTCTGGATTATGCGCCGGTATTGATTACGTCGTCGTTAACTGGAGAACACGTTAGCAAATTGTTTGCATTGATCGAAAAGGTCCAACGTGCAGCGCGGCAGCGTGTCGGCACCGGAGTTCTAAACCGATTACTGCGGCAGGCATTTGAAGCCAACCCGCCACCGACCATAAGGGCGCGGCGCCTCAAACTGTTTTATGCTGCCCAATCGAAAGGGAAAGAAAATCAACAGCTGCAGCCTCCCGAGCTCGTCCTTTTCGTAAATGATCCTCGTTTGTTGAACCAAACGTACAGGCGCTACCTGGAATCTTTTATTCGACGGGCGCAACCTTTCCCAGGGTTGCCGATCATCCTAACGTTGCGTCCCCGCGCGAAGAGTCCGAGGCCAGCAGCACACCTACGAGCGAAATAAACTGTTACTCCGGCTCCTGGCGATAGGGAAGGTTTTCGCGAAGCGATCCAAGAATGCTTTCACTCAGCTTGACCGCGTCGTTGTCCCCTGAGGAACGGGCGCGGTTAAGCGCTTCTTCGGCAGCGCTGATGGCCTGCGGAAAATCTCCAGTCTCAGCATAAGCCGCAGCCAGTGTATCAAGAAGAGCCGGAATTCGACGCTCGGTCAGATCGCAAGCATGCTCGGCCAGGCGAACTGCTTCGGTTCCATCGCGCGATTTCGAATCAGGATATGTCGCGAGTAACCACGCCAGTTCGTCCAGCATTCGTGGTGAGTCCGGGGCATTTGCAGCGATCTCGCGGAGTCGCGGCAAGCCATCCGGCTCCTTTGCCAGCGCCAGCAAAACCTGGCGCAGTTGCGCATGAGCTTGATCAACTCCCGGTCGCAACATCATCACGTAAGCGACGTGCTGCGCTGCCGATACGAGATCACCATTTTCGGTCAAAGCCGAGCTTAACGCGGAATGCGCGGCTGCATCAGAGGGCGAGATAGCCAGCCATTCGCGTCCGAGATCGGCCGCTTCGTTGTAGCGGCGCGATTCGAAGAGACAATTCATTAAAAATTGGTAGGCCGAAGAATTTTCAGGACCGAGTTCAATGGCGCGGCGGCCTTCGGCGATTGCGCGCTCTTCGTCATTCCGCTTCACACAAATGGCCAGATCTAGGTGAGGACCAGAATTGGCCGGATTCAATTCAACCGCCCGTTCGGACTCCTTAATGGCCTCCTCGTCCTGGCCTAGCTCGCTTAAGCTCAACGCGTGAAAGCCTCGTGCGGTCGCGTTCGAGGGATCTGCTTCTACGGCCCTAAGCGCTTCGGTGACCGCGCGATCGATTTTGCCCTGCGTGCCTAAAGCTTTTGCCGCATACAGATGTTGCGCCACCGAAGGAACAACCCAGTAAGTGGCGAAACTATTCATCGCCCAAACCAAGATGAGCATACCAAGAACAAATTGCAGACGCCTACTGCCGTGTGTCAGCGTTTTCCAACCCAGCGCGCCAAAGAAACAAAGCGGCGTGAGAGCCGACAATCCGTAGAACGCTTTTGCTTGTGCATAGGAGGGAACTCTTAGGGTCATAAAAATCAGGCCCAGCACAATGACGGCGGAGAAGCCTAATAACAGGAACAATTCGCTGGAAGGTTTTCGAACAAACCGAACCATCGCCGCGATCGCCCCTGTGAGAATCAGCGCCGTAGGAATCAGCGCCCACAAATAACCGGCGACCATTGGCTGCTGGTTCCAGGCGAGGGTCAAGCTTGACGCGCCGCCGCACAATGCGTCACCCCACAGCGTGGAATAGATTCCGTCGGCAAATCCGGCGAAACCGCTGAAGAATGGATGCACCAACGATCGGCCGAAACGGAGGTAATCAGTCGCAGTGTGATAACCGGGATCCTGCCACCATGTGAACCCACTCACTACATCCCAGTTGCCAAGGAGCGGCGTGCCGAATCTCAGCCAGATGCGCGCGTAATGCCAGCCGCACACGGTAAAACAAATTGCGAGCAGTAGCCCTAGGTTACGTAACGAGATTGCGAGTGGTGTTCGCGCGTAAGCGAGCTTGCCGGCGATTGCAGCAATTGCGATGGGGAGTAGCAAAACGCTGATCGCCTTCGCCAGCATCGCTGCGCCAAGCGCCAATCCGAGCCAGGCAAATTGCGACGTGTGTGGCGTATCGCTCTTCAGCAGGCGCAAACATAAATATAGCGTCGCTGTGGCCAGAGCGGCTGCCAGTATTTCGTTCGTCACGTAGTGCGCGAGATACAAATGCATCGGCAGAAATGCAGCCAGCAAAAGTCCGACGAAGGCGGTTCGCCCGGAAAACAAGAGCCGTAAACCAAGAAAAACAAAGACGAATTGGGCGATTCCCAAGAATGCGCCGATCAAGCGCAGCACTAAAATCGACGTGGGATCGTTAATCGACAGGTTGCACGCTGAAAGGCCCGCCGCGGCGATCAAGTAATAGAGCGGCGGCTGATACATTTCCCAGCCTTCATTCGGCAATGGTAATGCTCGATGTTCCTCGATGTAGTTGACGTACTTGAGATGCTCCTTTGCGTCGAAGCCCGCGTGAAACGGCAACAGCCGCGAATTATTCCAGAATAACAGCAACCAGAGGCCAGCAACGACGAGCAGGAGCGTTTTTTCCAGCCATCGTGGCGTGGAATTCTTAAGGCTGAGT
This sequence comes from Candidatus Udaeobacter sp., assembly GCA_013372845.1. Lineage (GTDB taxonomy): Bacteria > Verrucomicrobiota > Verrucomicrobiia > Chthoniobacterales > UBA10450 > Udaeobacter. Next base: position 1,886 of record JAALOD010000077.1, on the reverse strand, counting down.
GTCCAAATAAGCGTGGCTACAGAAGCAATTGCAATGAGAACAATCCAGAAAGTCCAAATTTTTCTTAAAACCTCAAACGTGCCTTCGCCGCCAGCAATGGAATTACCGAGCTTGGGAGTCTTCGCCGCTGCGGCCAATGCAGCGTGACGCCATGAAGAACCGGCAAACGATGCATCCCAATTTTCATCGCTGCCCAAGCTTAGGTGATCCGCGATCAAATTGAGCCACAGCGCCGGCGGACCACTATGGTTGAAAACGCGCGCTTCGATCACGTTTGTGCCGGCATGTAATTGCTTGGCAACATCGATGCTGATGATCTCTTTCCAACTACCGTTCGGGGGGAAACGAACCGGGTTGCCGTTGATCTTCACTTCGGCGCGGCGCATTGCGCGAATACCCAACGCCGCCGCCGAGGGCTGGCCCGCTAAATCAAACTCGCGCCGGAATGTCGCATCGAGGCTGGCAAACCAATGCGCGCGCGCGTCGACCGCCGCAGGAAAAACTATCCACTCCGCCCGTCTATCGTACCTCAAGAAGTTGATTGCCGGATTTTTCCACGCCATCCATGCCAGGATCGACATGGCCAAACCGGCGAACGCGGTGATCCCAATTGCATGGTGCCACGGCTTGAGAGCGAACATTGCGATCTAACGTTTAGCATCTTTCTGGCAGCGCGCTCACACGCGAAGACCGGAAAGAAGCATTGGATTCGCGAGCGAAATGAGCAGAAAGTGAGGAGGTTGCGGCACGTTTGATCGAACATTTTCCCTGGCCTCCGTGTCTGACGAGACCGTATGAAATCTACGCAGGAAATTACACAGGAAGTTCGGGAGCTGGGCCAATGGATTCCAGGGCTGCGCCAACAAATCGGTCACGTTGTCATAGGCCAGAAATATTTGGTGGATCGCCTCTTACTCGGGCTGCTCGCTAATGGCCATCTCCTGCTCGAAGGCGTCCCGGGGCTGGCTAAGACGCTCACGGTGAAAACAATGGCCGCCTGCATCCAGACGGGTTTCCAAAGGTTGCAATTTACCCCAGACCTTTTGCCTGCGGATCTAATTGGTACCCTCATTTACAATCCGCGGACCGGGGAGTTTACCACCAAACTGGGCCCGATCTTCTCCAATCTAATCCTGGCAGACGAAATAAATCGCGCACCGGCCAAGGTACAGAGCGCGCTGCTTGAGGCGATGCAAGAGCGGCAAGTCACCATCGGCGAGCAAACCTATCCGCTCTCCGATCCGTTTCTTGTTTTGGCGACGCAAAACCCGATTGAACAGGAAGGAACGTATCAACTGCCGGAAGCGCAGCTCGACCGTTTCATGCTCAAATTGAACATTGGCTATCCGCAAAAGTCCGAGGAGCGAAACATTCTCGACTTGATGGCGACTTCGGCGCCCGATTTGCGAGTCGATCCGGTGGTTGATCCGAACCAAATCATCGCTGCACGCGGCGTGGTCAACAGCATTTACATCGATGACCGCGTGAAGGATTACATCGTGGACGTCGTCTGGGCGACGCGCGAGCCTGAGACCTACAACTTGCGACTCGAAGGGCTCATTCGTTACGGGGCCTCACCACGTGCGACCATTTATCTTGCACTCGGCGCTCGGGCTCACGCCTTTCTGAACGGCCGCGGCTACGTCACGCCGCAGGACGTCAAGAGCATCGGTCCCGACGTGTTGCGACACCGCATCATCGTCAGCTACGAAGCCGAGGCGGAGGCGGTCACGAGCGAGACGATTATCGAGCGTATTTTTGCTGGGCTGCCGGTGCCGTGATTTTCCTTGCGTCATTCGAAGCGAAGTCGAGGAATCCCGTAGCGCAACCTAAGATGTACTAATGCGACATCAAAATTACTTCGCTTTGCGACCAATCAGAGCTTC
>JAALOD010000076.1:14158-16471 GCA_013372845.1 Candidatus Udaeobacter sp. | reverse complement strand
GGCTTGCGTTGGCGAAGTCATGCCGATGAACTGCGCGGTCAGTCCCAGGTCGCCCGGCAGGTCGAGCCGATTCGGATGACCCTCGGCCCTGAACGCCGCGACAGATTCTTTCATCGCGACTCGCATCTCACGGAATCCTTTGCCAAAAGCTTGTGGCTCCGTGAAATAGGTAAGGGTCTGCACCTCGCCGCCTCGTACAGGAACGGTGCTGATGGTCGTCCTGGATACGTAGTGCGCCATCGGCGCCTCAACCCCATGCACGAGGCGATACACAGCGCTCAGCTGTGACGCGGATTTGGCTTCGTAGCGCAGGAGCCACTGCATGCTTCCACCGTCCAGCCGATGCGATGGTGGAACCGTATGTCCGTTACGCGCGAAGACGACGTTCAGAGGAGCCTGCTCTTTGCGCCCCGCTCTTTTAATCTCGAATTCGATGTCGCTGCCAGGAGGCTTGACCACCAGCACAACGGTCGTCGCTGGATATTCGACCAGGGAATTGATTGCGGAACTGGTCGTGGCCGAGACCCAGTAGATCCTGGAACCCTCGCACAGCTTGCGGAGGATTGTGGCCTCATACTCCGGCAAGAGGGCCCTCCCGCGTGCCGCCTCGGCGTCCACGAACGCGGGCTGTGAGGCGCCTGGGTCTTTCACGCCACGGGTTACCTGCAAATGGCCGAGAATTTCGGTGACAATGTCCTCGGGTGTGAACAAGTAGCGTGCGAGCGTCAGCCTGCACTCGTAGTGGGACAGAGCGATGAAATCACCCAACGCTGCAAGTGGTGTTTTTCTCCCTTTCACCTTGCGGTGAATGCGATTGAGCCTTGCGAGTCTGCGTCGAAACTCTGGAATGAATCGGCGAAGATCGGTTGTTGAGTATCCTTCCTCGAGAACCGACCTGACAACGCCCTGGCCTGATGCCTCTTTCAGATTCAACTGGGTGAGGACGAAATCGAAATCGTCCAAGTCGCCTGGATGAAGCTTCAGTATCTGATGTTCGAGCATCAGGACGGCCAGTCGCCGGATACTCCATGAGGCGTCCGTTCTCTGCCTGGCGACCGCAAAGAGTCTCAGGCAAAAGCCATGGTTGTAGCGTTCATGCTGAAGGAGGTCGTCAAAGAGCGCGAACGCCTGTTGCGCTTCATCAAACTCCGTTGCCAGAAGGTCGAGCAGTGGCTCCCGGCTGGACGCGCACGTGGGCCGTACAGAACGTTTCATGTGTCGAATGGGAGCCAAGGCGTTGCCGGAAATCAGGATGGCGAGACGTCGATTGGAGAACTCGGCGTCAGGACTGGGCCGGGCCCCTGAGGAAGGGTCGCGTCCGCTGGAGGACAGACGCGCGTCGCCAAGGAGGAGTCATCGGACGTGTCATCGGCGGCAACCGGCATCAGGAGTGCCTGAATGTCTTCAGGGCCTTGCTGTGCAGTTGCCGCCGACCGACCACGTCCACATCATCACGAACAACCGCTAGGATCTTCGACCACCCGGTGTTTTTCCACCACCGGGACGTTTCCCACCTGGAGGCTTTCCACCTTTGGTCTTCCCACCATAAGGATAGCCGCCGCCGCCCTTGTTACCTTTGCCTTTGCCTTTACCTTTGCCTTTGCCCTTGTTCTTGCCGACGGAAACGATCCCCGTCGCGACAACGAGGGCCTTGAGGAGTTCTATCGCCACGTATTTCGTGAGCAGGACCGCGACGACTTCCTGCGATCCGTATTGCCCACTGTCGTACGGATAGCTGCTTGGCTTACCGCCACCCCAAGGTTTACCGCCCCAAGGCTTACCGCCACCCCAAGGTTTACCGCCCCAAGGCTTGCCGCCGCCGCCAGGCTTATCGCCCCAAGGTTTGCCGCCCCAAGGTTTACCACCACCACCCGGCTTACGACCCCAAGGTTTCCCGCCCCAAGGTTTGCCCGGCTTACCGGGACCGCCAGGTTTGCCGGGACCTCCAGGTTTGCCGGGACCTCCAGGTCTATTCGGGCCGCCAGGTTTACCAGGACCGCCGGGTTTACCGGGTTTACCGGGTTTACCGCCAGGCTTGCCGCCGCCGGAAGGCTTGCGGTGTAGAAGCTTGCCAAGGCCGCTACTGCCTCTGCCAGACTTCTTGCTTGCCATAACTTTCCTCACAGAGCGGGAAAAAGGTCACCGATGCTTTTGCGTTACCGGCTATTGGCCAACCGCTGTCGAATAACTCAAGCTCGTCGCCATGTCAGACTCGAGCCGGCAAGTCCCGAAACAAGTTACCGCTGCGGACGTTTGTTAACCGGCTGCCTGGTGAAGCGGAGCAAATCGTCGTACGGGGCGGGTGGTGTGGTA
>JAALOD010000076.1:8643-14058 GCA_013372845.1 Candidatus Udaeobacter sp. | reverse complement strand
TCGAGCCCGGCGGTTCGATAATCATCGCGCCGAAGAGTCCGTTGATGTGTTGATACAGTGGGTCGGATGGAAACAGATTGAGCGAACCGAATTCAACGGGTGTGTAGACGAGTTGTCCGCCGGAATCCCGGTCGATCTTCCCAGCGTACCAGAGATACTTGATCGTCTTACCGAATCCCGCAACCTGGTCGGTCTGTCCCACCCTATTCCAACCAACGTTGATCCCACCGCCGAGGGCGGCATCGTAGCTGAGGAGTTGGGGATGCAGGCCAACGACGCCTGACATCTTCGACTTGAAGACTGGTTGTTGGTTTATGACCGTATTGAACGGCGGGGCCATGAGAAATTTCTGTTGAAACACCCGCGCTGATGGCTCGAGCGCGTTGGTCAAGTTGACCTCGATGCAGTCGCCGGCGTTGGCGCGCAGGATCAACGGTTCGACAAGCTTCACCCTGCCTTGAGCATCGAAGTCCTGGTTTTGGACATACAAAACACCATTCGGATTCGCAAGTACCGGCGCGCGACCATTGAGCTCGATTTGACCACCCGCCAACGCCTTTTGTGCCGTCACCGCCGTCACGTTGAACACTCGTCTCACGGCTGGCGGAGTCAGGACAGCCGGACAGGTTGCATAGGTCACGTTCACGGCCGGACCGATGGGGTTGTTCGGAAGCGGCGCGAGTTTATTCGCGACCGTGGTCGGGTCATACGAGCGGAAGAGACCCCACATACCATTCGCAATGCCCTGTTCATCCAAGCTTGGACTGTACAAGTAGTCGGCGCAATTGGCCGTGGACATGCCATCCGGACACTTGCGACCGGTTTTTGGAGCCGACGACGATGGCACGTGAAAGAGCAACTCGAAATGCTCGGAGAGTCCCATCGCCTGAGCGCTGCGGTAGCCGGAGTTCTTCCACGACGGCTCGGAGAACCAGGTCGGCCCCTCGAGGTTGAACTGGTGGGCAAACACGTGAGCCCCCACCAGTACGCGCACCTGCACGTTGTCGTTCTGATACGCGCGCATCAGCGGCGTAAACGGATCGCCGTTGGGAGGAAGAGTGCTGGCAAGCTTCAATCCCGAGTCGTAGGCGTATGACATGTCATTGCCAATTCCTACACGCCAGGCGATCGGCTCGTTGCGATAGTTGACCGATTGCGTGCCTGCCGGAGTAACAACTCCGGTAGTGACCATGGTTGGTTTTGCCTGAGTCACGCTCCCCGACGGAGCGTTGATGGCGTACCGTGGGTCTATCCACCCCAATTTCGGATTCGCGCTCGGCTGCGTTTTCGGCGGATTCGTTCCTCCAAATGGGGCCCAGGCGTACGCGAGCTGGAGATCCTGGAACTCCAGGGCAAATTCCCGGTAGCTGACATCATTGTTGTTCCCGTCCTTGGTCAAGATGTCGACCTTCCAGCTCGTCGGCCCTCCGTCGACACGAACAGGAGGCTGAGTCGCGGGACCACCCATAGTCGTGCCATCTTCCGGGTTGCGCCAGCTGGATCCCACGGTTCAACCAACAGACCGGCATAGGCCGGCCTGTTGATGCGTGGATGGTCCAAAGTGATCGTGGTAAACCGTCCTCAGCGTCCGGTCGACATTTGAATTGTCGAGCAACGGATCCAGATACCAACGCTGAACCGTCGTTTGCGCACCCAGCCAACTTGGGCATTGCGGGCGAGACGTCGGTGTCCAATTGTCGGGCAAGGCTGACATCGTGGATCGCCGGTTCGAGGAGCACGCAAGAATGTCAGAAGGTGGCGCTTCGGCCCCGGAGGGGTTTTTACGCCACCTGTGAGGAGACCTCCATCCGCATTGATCGCCCTTATCGTGTCCTGAACTTCCTGCGGACTGAACGTCCGTCTTCGTAGTTGAAGCCATTCCGGCGCCATCGGACGATGTCACGTCGAACTTCACCAGATGAATGTGCTGCCCCAGAATGTCGGTCGGCGTCCGCACCTGAAAATCATCGACGAGATAGTAGTTGGGCACCAGATTGGTATGCCAGTCTCGATGATGTCCCCGAGTTGCCCCGGAAGAACAGCGCCCGGCGCGCGCCCGCTCGAGCCGTCGGGCTGCGCAAAGGTCGGCAGCACATCTTCCACAGCGTGAGAATGCGTTGCTGTGGAAAGTGCCAGCGTCCGGCGGCTTGTTGAACGTCACATCCAGTTGAATCGCTGCAGCCTTGGACGTGCGCTTGACACCCACCGCCTTGCCATCGTCGTCCACAGCCGGGTCCGCAACGGTGCACTGCCGGGCCCAAAGGCAGACCGTTCACAATGAAGCCAAGGGCTTGGCTGAGCACAATTGCTCGGCGACCCATCGGGCAGGAAGGTTTGATGGCAGCGTTGATGAAAGAAGCTGACGCCGACTTTTCGACGTTGGTGCCGTCTTCAGGAAGGCGATAGCGTCATCTTCGCAGGTCCTTGCTCCAGTCGAAGAGGTCGTGGCTCTCGTAGGAGACAGAGCCTCCGGCCACGACGTGGCGCGGCAAGCCGCCGTCCAGAGCCACCATTCACGGTGTCGGGAGCAAGTCAGCGGCGGATGCGGGGCGCGCGCGCCCGCGATCCCTGGAATGAAATAGGAAAGCCAGGATTTTCGAGCTGGTTGTTGGCGAGGTTGGAATTGACCGGTCATCTGCGTGCCATCGAACTGGCTGTTGATGACCGTGCCGTTCAGTTTCTGCCCGTCAGTGCAGCCGCCGATGACATCAAGACCATTGATCTTGTTGCTCTGGCAGTTCCGCCGATGACGACCTGACCGCCAACGGTGATCTGTGCGCCGTTGACCTGGACATTGTTTTGAATCTGTGCGTATGCCGGTTGCGGAGCCATCGGCAGGGTCGGAGGGGCACCAGGCCGGAGTCGGCGACGCGGCGATCTCCCGTCAGGCAGAGCGCGAGCCCGGGCACCACCTGACCGCTCACGTCGACGCTGTTGAGGATCTTGGCTTGAGGAGTACGAATGTTCCTGCTTCGAACACGTCATGCGTCCGCCACATCGCCACATCCCCGCAGCAAAGTGCGGATAGAAGTGGCAGTGGAAGATCGAGTCGCCCACGACCTTGTTCCGATTGCCGCTGCCGTTGTAGACCATCTCGAGCGTGTAGCTCGCGCCAGGGCTGATCATCTGACTATCCAGGTAGCTTCCTGATCGCTGTTGGGCGACTGAAGCCACTGGTGCGCATGTTGGTGATGCACGTGCGTCACGTCTCTTCCAGCGTGAAGGATTCGAAACTTGACGTGATCGTTGATGTAGCTGTGGCACGTTCGATGGATCGTCCGATGTACGCTCTCGTCGCTTTGGCGAGTGGAGCGAGGGTGTAGGGCGCCGCTGTTGGTGCAGGTTGCCGCGTGTTCGCGCAATTCGGGTTTGCAGCCGTCGGTGGGGTCGTGTCCCCAAATTCGGCGGTGGTGCAGACTGTGGACGGCGGCGGCACCGGTGGTTCTGCCGGGGACGGTGGAAGCGGCGCCGGCGGCAGGCGCGTGTTGGCCGGCCGATCACCAGCATCGCCGGGTCGCCGACCGACCACGCGCTCAGAAAGAACTCCTCAAACTTGCAATCGGCACACTCGCCCATCGGACCGACACCAATGCGGTTCGCGTAGACCTCCGCGCCAATGCCGCCCGTCCCGTAGTTGATGGCGAAGGCATCCTGGCCGGCCAGGTCATGGCCGCCAGGTCGATTTGTGCCTGTGTCGCACCTAAGCAGGCGCGTTGGCCAGAATTGGAAAAGCCTGGGCCGCGATCGGGCCCAGTGCGCCGTGATAGAGAATCGTGAGCTCGCGATACGGCTGCTTCCGGTCCGGCGAGCTGGGATTGGCGCAGAACAGGATCGACCTTGCCGCCCGGCGGCGGATTGAGCCCGAACTATTTTCGCGTTGCACGCCGGCTCGGGATTGTTGATGCCGGTGGTGCCCGGGAATCTTCCGCGTTCGGTCCGGTGATGATCGCCGTCAGGTCGCCATGCACGAGTTTATTGCCGGAATCGAGCATCTTCAGGATGGGAGTGCCGTCGGATGTGGCGTCGTAATTAATCAGGGATGGTTATCCAACGTATTCAGCAAGCCACCTGGTGTTCTTTGACAGCGAACGGTGGCCTGCGTTCGGACCTGTGATGGTGAGTGTGCAATTGGCCGCGGAGTGCAACCGGCATTGAGGGCCGCATTGGAAGGCAAGCTGTTGGCATTGTAGGTAGCCAGCGCCAGGTCGTCCGCCGTCACCTGACTGCGATACCACTCGGCTCCCGAAGGCTGGACGTTCAAGGCGCCAAAGAGGCCTCGCGTCAGTTGGTCGCCGGAGGTGCTCGTATCACCCATCGTACATCAGAAAGGTGCCCTCTTCCCTCGCGAAAAGAGTGTAGGTGTGTGTTGACGGGGGCATCGTTGCCGGTGGCGGGTTGACGCTTGCCAGGCTGGAATTGTTGACACCCGCGAACGCGCCGTCATCCTGGGCGCCGGCAACCCACTCCACGCCTTGAATGTGCAACGAGAGCTCGCTGTAGTATTGGTCGGAATCCCAGCGTGGGTCGGGCCCGGAACTGACTCTGCGGTATCGCGTTTTCAAACGTGATGGTCAGGCAGTCCCCGACATTTGCGCGCAACACCAGCGGCCGCGGACGCTTCGTTGGCTTGAGCTGCGTTGGGCCGGAGTTCGACTCGGTGTCACTCTTGAGCGCAAAAATCAATCCATCGGGAATTGCCGCGCCCAGGCGGTTCAACATGATTGGCTGGGGAAGGGCAACCACGCTGGCAGTGATCGTCCGCTTGCACTGAGGTTGGGCGCTAGCCGGTCCAGCCGTCCACAGAAACAAAAGGATCACGGCCACGCAGCTGACGAAGTCCGGGGTGATATTCGAATGACCATTCTTATGACTACGCACGTTCACGTCTCCTTCTCGACTGGCGAGGCCGAGCAGTACCTGTGTGAACCGCCCGCACGGGCCTGCCCGTGCGCAAGCGACCACGCGCGAGCCGGAGTCCGCCCGCGAATGAGCACCAACGAACAGGTTGAATATGCATTGTGAGGGTGATGAAGCGAATTGTCCGCAATGCCTGGACATCATTCGAGACGCGCAACTGGAACCGACATGGCGCAAATGCATAGCGTGAGATTGATGATGAGCCCCGCGCGGCTCTCCAATCTAGGCCGCCAAGATCGGCAGGATCCTACACCCCGCGAGCCTCACTGCGGCAAGTTTTGTCGCGCAATTGCGGCACACTGCGAGAATCATCAGCCACCACTGCCCGATTTGTAGCGAGCCCACTCGGTCGGCGCTTCTCGAGCAGTCGCCGTGCCCCAGATCCGGCTCGCCAGCGTCGGCACCAGCCCAGCCGTGACGATTCTGGCACCGGGATCGCGATGATCATTTGCGGCTTGCGACTTCTGCGATCACTCTGACAAGTTCCGCCGGTGATGA
>JAALOD010000076.1:5082-8543 GCA_013372845.1 Candidatus Udaeobacter sp. | reverse complement strand
TCGACAGGTCCTGTTGGACTCTACGGAATGTTGCGGTCAGGGAAGGGCAGATTGTGGTGCACGTGGTAAAGATAAAGTTGATGGCAACAGTCCGGTGCTTGACGAGGTCGGTATAAAACATCAGCCGTTTGCCATTGTGATCGCGAACGCGAATGTCCGGCATCAGCATCGGCGAAACAGGAGGTGTCTCCTCGACGGTGTCGCCCACCAGTCTTAACGCCATGCCGCAGGTTGGACATCTTCCGGGCTTCGCGGCGGTGACGTCCGGATGCATCGGACAAACATAGCGCGCCGCCTTCTCCTGTAGTGTCTGACGAGTCTGGGCACTGGCCGGATCAGACGTCGGCACCGAGCCGAGAATACACACGAAAACAAGAAGGACATCTCTCCGCGGTCTCTTCAGCATGAGTGCTTCCTCGTTCCTCGGATCTTCGCTCCCCAAGAGCTCCTGACTCCGCTAGTTGACGCTGATCCAGCCGCTCGCAGGGGCGAACTCCTTCTTCTTCAAATCGATCGTGACCACGTATGCGCCCATCGCACCGATACGACGATTCGGTCCGTAAGTCACCGCGGGAGTGAACCCGGTCCGGTACTCGTACAATCCCTCCAGAGCCTGAATCAGCTTCTCTCGACTCAGGTCTTTACCGGCGCGCTTCAAAGCTTCAACCAGTATTTTGGCGGCGCTGTAGGCTGACATTTGAGCAGCGACATGTTGCGTCGGGAGCCTGTATTTGTCTGCCAGCGCGCGCAACTCTTTGATACCGTCCGCGCTTTGAGCGACAGGTGAACTCGGAAACGCGCAGAAGACTTTCCCATTGAAGCCGGCGGGCGCACCAAAAATCTCGCGACCCACGCTGCCGCTGAACAGAAAAACCGACGGAAACCAATTCGCCTTATCGGCTTCTCTCATGAGCGACAGGGCTTCCTCGCCAGTGCCCAGGAAAAACACCGCGTCTCGAGGCGCGCGTCGGAGCTGCTTCATCGTCTCGGCAGCATCGAAGCGGCCGTCCACGTAATCGTAGGCGTGCGGCGCGCTCAATCCATCTTTCTTCCTCTGATCTGTGATGGCGCCGAGGACGCTTGTGTTGATCTGGGTCCGAGGATACACAACGATCGCCGGGCTCTCGAGTTCCGGGGTCTTTGCGGCGAAATCGACCAGGGCGCGGGCCTGCCCGTCCATTCCTGAGAACAAGTAGAAGACCTGTCGGTTCAGTGGAGGGCCGGTCTGCGGGTAGAGCGTAAAGGGACCAATCAGTGGAACTTCCTGTTGAGCCACGAGGGCGAGTATCTCTTTTTCAGCGCCGGCAATGAACACTCCCGTCATCGCAAAGACCGGCTCGTCTTTCAGCAAACGCTCGACGTTGACACGCGTGACCGCGGGCGTTCCGTCGGTTTCAACAAACTTCAATTCCAGGCGGCGGTTGTAGACTCCACCCTGGCTGTTCAGTTCATCAAAGAAAGCGGTCACTACAGCTTTGACCGCAAGGCCCATGTCGGCCAGCGCTCCTCTTGTCGGAGTCGCGATTCCAATAGCGATCGTGTTCTCGCTGATACCGGGACCACGATCTGCTCCGAGAACGTGCAGATACGCGATGAGGTCTCCGAGGTCCTCGCTTGACATGAGGTAGCGGGGCATCGTGTTCTGCAGGTTGTTCCCGGCCGGATCGAGGCCGCGGGTGATCGCGGACTCGAGGCCCTGCTCGGTGTACGGGGGATGCTCTCGTCCGCTGGCGTGCGTGACGCCGTATGGTTTCGTCAACGCGTTCCATGTGAGGTTTGACGGGTTGACACCGCCTTCGGGCTTTCCCTGACCATCAAGGCCGTGACAGTTTGCGCAGGCCAACGCTTTGCCAGGCATCTCCAGCGACGATTCGCCGATGTAGGCAACGAGACTCTTGCCAGAGGGGCTGGTGCCGGAGACGTAAATCTGCTTGCCACGACTTTCCCGTAGGGTCGATGGATCTTGCGCTGTCGCTCTTACCCAGCCGACGTCAATCCCAATCGCGAGGATGACGCCTGCAAGCACGAGTGGGCGCTCGAAACGTGATGGTCGTTCGATACGGCGAGGTCGAGGCGGCCTCATTTGTCACTTGGCAGCTGGTCGTTGAGCACGCTTTCAACAACTCTGACCAACTCGTCGCTTCGAGCCAGTCCGAAGGCCTTCTTCCACAAGCCGGTGCGCTCGTTACCGACGATGACGAGACTGAGGTGGTCTCGCTTGTCGTTGACGAGTTGCCCCAGCTTCTTCAGCGCGAAATCCACATTCTGCTTGTCGCCTGTGAGGAAGTACCAACCCGGCCCTGCTTGAAGTCTCTTCGCGTACGCTTTCAGATTGGCCGCCGTATCAACCGTCGGATCCACACTGATCGAAATGATACGAACGTCTTTGCCTACGCGATCGCCCAGAGCCTGCTGCACCTTTGCCAGATTACGATTCATGGGCAGACAGGTTTCCCTGCACGTTGCAAAAAATGAGTTGATGATCACGACCTTGCCCTGTAACAGGTCGCTGTAGAAGCGCACCTTCTCGCCGTTCTGATCGAGGAGCACGACGTCCGTGAAGTAGGTGTGGGCCGCCGCCTGCCCTCCAGTCGCCCCGCCCGGTTGCGGAACGGTGCCACCCGCATCGGCCGGGATACCCTCAATGGTTCCACCGACACCGGAATTCGCCACCGTCGTAGGGGACCCGGTGCCGAGGGCCACTGTCATGGCCATCGCCCAGGGGACGCATCTGTCGCGTAGCGCTCGCATGACATCGACGACAGCGATTCTGCTCATTTCAACTCCTCAGCGACGGTCTCACTGCTTTTGGTTGGGCTCCGGCAGACGCGCACCGGACACGTCGTCTTTGCCGATCGCCTGCAGGGTCAGGGGTGTCATGTGATTGAATCGCACGTTCAGCGAAGGGCATTGAAAGAACACGTAGTACACGCCGGACTGGGGCGGCACGAAGTGTATTTCGTAGACACCGTCACCGACGGGCGTGGCCGGTTCGCGTGTCTGCCAGATGCCGGGCGCCAGAAAGACGAGCGCGCCCACATCCTGGAGGTCCGAGTTCGGCTTGTTCGAATCTGGATCGGTGACCTTGACGCGCAAGCTGTAGCGTTCGCCGACGCGAGCCGTCGCAGGGTTCGACAATGGCTCGATCTTGATTGCGGCTGTTGGTTTCGGCAGGTCGGGGTTCTCAGCGACTGTCATGTCGAAACAATTGACGAGACGGGGAGAGTCCAGCAGAAATGCCACATCGTAGTGACCGGAGTTTGTCAGGCGGACAGTGGTCGTGTACACGCCGGGTTCGCTCTCGCGCAAGCCATTTTCCAGGACGAGCAGAGCCTTGGGGTCGCGTCGATAATTCTGAAAACTGCCCATCGGCGCGGCCATGCCTTCCGCATAGAAATAGATCATTTTATCGGCGGGATTCGCGACCAGCACCGCACCAGCTTCTGGAGCCGGAACGATGG
>JAALOD010000076.1:0-4982 GCA_013372845.1 Candidatus Udaeobacter sp. | reverse complement strand
TTATCGGCGGGATTCGCGACCAGCACCGCACCAGCTTCTGGAGCCGGAACGATGGCATCAGCGAGCGAGTTGGCAGGTGATTCTCTTGGCGCCTTCTGGCCAGCCGGAAACCGCGAGACCGCAGCTTCGTTGCCGAGGTCGGCGAGCCTGATCATGGTCACGAACTCGTTGCCAGCGGAGCGCACATAAGCAAATTGTCGGGTGAAAGCAATTTGGTCCGGCGCGGGCCCCACAGGCACCACATGGGCGAGACGATTGGTAGAAACGTCGAAGATGTGCACGGTATCCGTCGCGCGATTGACCGCAAAGCCGAAGCGACCATCGGGAAGGGTGCGTATCGCGCGGAGTCCGGGTTGGGCTTTCATGCTCGCGACGATTTCGAGCCGCAACGCGTCAACAGCGACGATGGTCCCGTCGCCTTCGTTGGCAACGTACACAGCCTTGCTGAGGGGTGAAAAGACGAGGGCCGAGGGCAGCGCACCGACGTTGATCTCCGCAACGATGGCCAGCTTCCGCACATCGATGGCCGACACCGTTCCGCCTTGCTTGTTTGTCACGAAGGCGACGCTATCATCCTCGGTGAAAGCGATTTCATGATGGCCCGCCCCGGTCTTGAGTTGCGCCGCAACCGTCAACGTGGTGGTATCAATCGCGGTGATCCCGCTGGTTGCGTCCTCAGTTCCGTCGTTTCCCACCCACAGGTATCTGCCGTCGCGCTGCAACGCAACGCGCGTCGGTTTTGCGCCGGCGTCAATGCTGGCGATCACCTTCCAACTGGTGGTGTCTATCACAGCGACTTGACCGGCCAGCGGCAGTGACACGTAGAGGCGCTTCTGGTCGGTGCTCATCACCCAGTCCTCGCCGGAACTGGCCAGGGGAACCAAGGTGTAAAGGTTGCTTCCCCCGAATCCGGAGAGCGGGTCGATCACCGAAATGTTGGGCTCGTGATTCAGGGCCAGAATGAAGTACGCGTTGAGGTCGATGGTCGCGCGTTTGCTGAAGCTGGGTTGCAGAAACGATTGAATCTTTGCGCGACACTCTTGGATATCAGGAGTGTGTCCGGTCCCGCGCTGATCAATCCAGGCCGTAGGACGAAGGCCGGGGAGGCCCTGGCTTCCATTTGCGTCGAGTATCTTGAATCGAACCCTTGCCTGTGCACCGGCGAGCAAATCAGCGGGCTTCCGCCCTCCAACAGGCAAGGGATCAACGCTGAACTCGACGGAGATGCCTTCGCTCGTGTAGGTGCGTGACGGTCGGGACGACGCCTCAGGGACAATATCGAGTGGTTTGCTCTGAGCCTTACTATCCTGCTCGTAAACCTGAGGAACAGCTCCAGCCAGGAATAGGATGATCGCTCCGGCCAGCCCAAGGCGGATGCGGGCCGGACAAGACGTGATGTCGCGGGGATGAATGATTGGACCTGCGAGACATTTCCTTTTCATACTGCTCCATTTGGAAACGCTCAGCTCAGAGCACGTTCTGGCCTCCGTGCCAGTCAATCGCTGGAATTTTATCCGGCGCCCGCGAATGGCACACCAAGCGACACGCCGATGAAGCTCCGAAGAGTGCCGGGACGCCCGACGCCTCCGGCGCTTGTGCGGCCAGCCGCTTGCGGTCCAATTGGTGCTGCCAAGAGCAGCGGATCCTACACCGCCAGAGCCTTGGCGCGACAGGCGTCTGCAATTGTTATTCGCGAAATCGGGGTAACGATCGCATCCGCGGATAAGCTTGCTCGGCATTTACATCGGCCCGGCACGTTCGCCTGCAATACGGTCGAGACAGCCACGAGTCGATCTGCTGCGGCCAAACCCGCCAACGCCGCGAGCCGCCAACACCCTGGCTGCTTAGAAAGGTGATCGGTCCCTGATCGCAGCCCGACCTCGACATCTTCCCCTGCCCGCTGAAACACCGATCAAATCGTGGCGCAAGAGCGGCAGCTGATTGGCAAAAAACGGGTCAGTTACCTTGCGCTTCATCTATGATGCGGCTGCGCGCCGCAGCAGGAACCAGTTGAGTCGCGCCGCAAGGAACCCACGTCGTGTCGGACAAAGCCTGCCTCGTTGAGACGTCAACGACGCCACCCTCGCCGGAGAGTGGCGATTTTGGCCTTCGCCAAGCTCCACCGCCCCGGCGACGTCGCGTCTATGCCACCGACAAGTGAGCGCATATGGGCTTGAGGTTCCACTGGAGCATGTCGTCGGCCGGTGAGAATTACCGCGGAGCGAAATCGCGTGCCGCCTTGTCAGGGTTGCCGAATCTGGACGCCACGTTGAATTCTGCCGGCACGCGTCAGAATGCGGCATCGACTCGCTGCTGACCGCGTTCGGGTTTCACCGACCCGATCCGATTGCGCTGGCCGCCGCGCTGGGCGTCTGACGGAGCGGATCACGTTCATGGTGGCGGTCCGCTCCGGTGTGCTCCCCGACGGCTCTGGTGCAACAGGTGAATACCGTATCGGCGCTGACCCAGGGCCGAATCTGCGTGAACATCGTGGCGGGGCATACGCCGAACGCAGCGCGCCTACGGCGACTTCCTGTCGCACGACAGGGTTACGAGCGGACGGACGAGTTTCTCTCGATTTGCCGGTCGCTCTGGAACGACGAGGCGCCCGTGACGTATGCGGGCGCATATACAAGATCGAGAACGCGAAGCTGAACACTCCCTTCGTCTCAAACGAGAGGAGGTCACCCGAGATCTTTCTGGGAGGCAACTCGGAAGCGGCTGAGCAACTCGCGCTCAAGCACGCCGATTGCCTGTGGCGGCTGCCTGACACGCCGGAACGACTCCGGCCCGCGTCGCCGCGCTCGTGGAGCGCGGGACCGAGTGGGTCTGCTGGTGTCGATGATCGCCAGGCCCACCAGAGAGAGGAGGTGGCAGCGGCCTACCAGATGATCGAAGATCTCGGGAAACGCCGAGACAGACGCACACCGGTTCTCCAACCGATCCGACTCGGTGGCGTTCAAATCGATGCAGACTCGCGGACGAAACCGCGTCCGGTTGGCTCACCTCTTATTTGTGGAGTGGCGCCGTGTCGTATCTGGGCGCCCCGGCCATCGCGCTCGTGGATCGGCCGAAGACATTGCTGGCGCGATCATGGAGTATCGGCAGGTTGGTATCACGCAGTTCCTCTTCATGGGTTGGCCCGACCTCCAGGAGATGACGTTTTTCAGCCAAACCGTCATTCCGCTGGTGCGAGCAAAGGAGGCGAGCAGCGTTCAAAGCGCGTCGCAGAGCCTCCTCGGGTCGCAGCCGCACGAACATTACCGTTGAGTTGACGAAGCGGAGCCACAGGATCACCTTCTAAAGCTGTACTTGTTACGACTATCCAGTGCTGGCGTCTACATCGCTACCGGCAGCCTGATGTTCCGACGGCCCTGCCCCCGTGTTGGGCATTCGAGACCGGTGTGAAATGACGAAGACACGCACGATCTCCAACCCGACGAACGAAGTCATTCAGGGACTCTGGGTCGGATCCGAACTCTCGGTGTTGGAGCGGCTCTCAATCGCCTCATTTCTCAACAACGGTCACTCGTACCATCTGTACACGTATGGCAATGTTCGTGGCATACCAGAAGGGGCCGCTATCAAGGACGGCAATGAGATACTCCACGAGTCGCTGATTTTTCAGTACCGGGATCAGAAGAGCTTCAGTGCGTTCGCGAATTTCTTTCGCTACAAGCTCCTCTTGGAGAAGGGCGGCTGGTGGGTGGATACCGACACCGTGTGTCTCAAGCCATTCGACTTTCCTTGTGAATATGTGTTTTCCTCCGAGACGCTCAATCACCAGGAGCTGGTGACATCCAGCGTCGTGAAAGCCCCGTCAGGGAGCCCAGCGATGTCATATGCCTGGAGCGTCTGCCGGAGTAAGCAGCCCGAGAATCTTGTGTGGGGTGAAGTGGGCCCGCGCTTGATGGCCGAATCCGTCAAGAAGCTGTCGCTTCAGCGCTTCGTCATGAGCCCGCGCATGTTTTGCCCGATCGACTATCTCGAATGGGAGGCCGTTCTCAACCCGGCAAGGGTCTGGGACTTCACCGATGAGGTGCATGCAGTTCATTTCTGGAACGAGATGTGGCGACGCACCAAGCGGGATAAGAATCGCGCTTATCACCCAGATTGCCTGTACGAGCGGCTGAAGCGCCGCCATCTGGCCTGACGGGTGATGGCAGGAAGGGCCAATACGGGAAGCAGCATGCGCCGAACAGCCAACTTGCGTGACGTTACTGCACTGATAAAGACGTTCTTGCGGGACGAGTACCTTTTCACGTCAGTCTTGTCTCTTCGTCGGCACTATCCCGAGATCAAGATAATCGTTGCGGACGATGGGTATTGTAGCGATCAGAAGGAAGCCAGGCTGAAGGAGGCGGGAGTATCGAAGTACATTGCCTTACCGTGGAATAGAGGCGTTTCACGAGGCAGGAATGCCCTGATTGACGCGTGCGAGACACCTTACTTTCTGGTTGGCGACGACGACTTTTACTACACGGAAGAAACGCGCCTGGGTGACATGCTGAGGATGATGGAAATCGCCGATCTCGCCGGCGGAGCGCTCAGGTACCTGGACACTCTACAGCACTACGAGGCCACCCTCGAATGGGTACCTGAGTCCAAAGGATTGATCCACCACGAAATCAACAGGGACTATCAGACCTACGACGGCATTCAGTACGGACAAGCAGACCTGACCTTCAACTTCTTCGTCGCAAAGACCACGCTCGCGCGCAAGATACGCTGGGAAGAGAGCATTCAGGTAATCTTCGAGCACGAAGACTTCTTCATGGCCGGGTACGACCGCGGCATGAAAGTGGTCTATTGCCCGAACAGCATCGTGACACACCGAAAAGTCGAGCTTCCCCCTATACCGGAATACGAGAAGATCCGCTGGAACCGTCAGGATCTGAACAAGTTCTTCAAGAAATGGGATCTGAACTTCGTGCAGGATGCCCAAGGCAGGCGGCTGGTTCCTAGTTCTCAGGATATTCCAC
>JAALOD010000075.1 GCA_013372845.1 Candidatus Udaeobacter sp. | reverse complement strand
GCATCATGCTCCAGAAACCATATCGCGGCAGTTTCATCAGCGAGAATCCCCAGAAGCCGTGACCGAGAAGCACAGGAATTTTGGTTGAAACAATCGCAACACTAATGTCGATCAGCAGCACGGTGGCTGCGAGCCGCGTCAGTAATCCAATAATCAGTAGAGCGCCACAAATGATTTCGCACCCAGCTACAAACGGCCCCGTGATTTCCGGAGCGGGAATGCCTATTTTGGCGAAGCGTCCGACGGCAAGATCTTCCGGATAAAGAAACTTCTGAATTCCTTCGGATAGAAAGACGCTACCGGTCATAACACGCACAAGAACGGTGGCCGCAGGCGCATCGGTGATCAAAAGTTCGCGCATGCTTCGTCACCTCTATTTTCCCGAATTCATCGTCGCATGATGTGAATGGCCAGAATGCGGCTTTGATGACGGGCCAACAGATAATCGATGAAATCACCGATGATCGAGTTCGGCTTGTTTCCTAGTTTCGTGACGACCCGGCAAATCAAAGTGCTGCTGCGTCCGTGCCACTCCAGATTGATCGCGCCGTGAGCGGCCTCGCTATGGATTTTTGCCCAACCGTGCGGGCGCCCAGGACGCTGGTGTTCAGTTGGAATCAAATCGAAACGCCGAAGCTGCGGATCGGTCATGATCTTTTCCCGCAGCGATCCACGCCCAGTCGTGATGACTTGGATCACTGTCTGCATCCACCTAGGTTCAACAGGAAATCATCTCTTTTGCAATGTTTGTTTGCGCCGGCTCAAACAAAGCTGTCCTCGAGTGAGTCCGGAAATTGGTGTTCTTCATTTCGCACAAAGTGCTTTAGGAGTGCGATGCGTCGTGGCATCGCTTTCAAATCGAGCGCGCCACGTCCAAGCACTCGAGAACGCGCAAGCACTCCAAAGCTTCGCCAAAAATAACGCGCGGCATAGATTTCACGCCTCGCGGGAGATCACGCCCGCATTCGCCCAGCCACTCCGAAAGTTTCTACGGACAGGCGGATTCTGCAAACCGTAACCGATCACTGATCACCACAGTCAGTGCGAACAGTGGGAATGACGTCCCGGAATTCTGTTTGTCTTTCATTTTCTTCGTTAGGTGAAGGCGTAGAACTCGAACGGAGTTCCACATTTTTCTCCGGAAAAGCAGGGGCGAAGTTTCCCTGATGAGATCAGATTGTCAGGTTGGACGTCAGCAATTCTGGCCTGCCAGCCTGTACGCAGGTACGATTGTCTGCATCACGGTAGTAACGAACGGTACATCACGTAAACATCCACGTATCCCTTTTCGGGATGACGAAATGCGTCGGGCAAAGTGCCGACGATTTTAAAACCGAGCTGCTTCCACAAACGAATCGCGGATTCGTTAGTCGATACAACGAAATTGAACTGAATCGCGCGAAAACCGAGCCGGCGAGCCTCCTTCAAGCAATGTTCGCCCATAGCGCGACCAATTCCGTGACCACGCGCATCCGGGGCGACCATGAACGCCGCGTTCGCAACGTGCGAGCCGCCACCCGACTGGTTAGGCCGCAAAATGTAAGTGCCCACGGCACGGCCTGCGTCCTCTGCGACGTAAGTCTGCGTATCTGCCTCAAACCAGTAACCCAGCGCCTCTTCGCGCGACAAGTGAGGATCGAGTGCATATGTGTCGCCCACTGCAACCACTTCATGAAAAATTTTCCAGATCGCATCGCTATCGGCCGTAGTTGCCGCGCGAATCTTCATCACCTCTTAATCGCTCCCAACGCAAAGTTGTGACCAAGCGAAAACCACGCGGCGAGGGCGGCAAGTTTTTGCTCTGCACGCCATGGACCATCGGTAGATCGCGCGAAATTTTGTATCGTTCGCCGTACATCATCATAAGACCTTTTCAGTTGTGCGACGGCTTTGGCATAAGCATCGCGTTCCTGGAGAATAAACGTGCCAATGCCATTCGCGTTCAAAGCCTGCTCGAGCGCAGAGCGAAATAACCGGCCCTCGAGCGCGTGCGCACGAATGTGAGGATTTGCAATGGAAGCAGGATCTAACTGGCTTCCAATCACCAGAGAAGCGCGCGTGATCGAATAACCTTTTTGCCGATAATCTGCGAGAAGGTCCGTGATGGATTGTTTTGTTATACGATGCACGATATCCGTGCGCCGGTTTATCTTCTTCGCGTCCGTTTCGAGTTGTCCAAAGGTGGCGTGGTAGGGCTGGCGCGTCTCGGGAACTCGTGGATCGGACAAATCGATCATCCGATTATCACGCAACGCAGGCGAACCAATTGGACCAGTAAGCAACACAACAGCGGCCCAGCCGGATTTTACGCGAAAGCCCGGAGCTGCGGTTTCGGCCTTCACCTGCTTTGAAATGTGACAGGAATCGTAGCCGCCCATTCCTGGCCGGGGGCGGATTTCCACTGCCGAAGCGTGCTGAGTGCAGATTGATCCAGGACATTATTTCCAGTCGATTGGATAACCTGGATATTGGTCACGTTTCCCCTGGCATTGAAGTTTAGCCTGAAGCGGCCCGACCACGCCGAGCCTGGACGAGAACGTACCTCAGAAGGAAATGCCGGCGCGGGCGCATAAACCAATCGCGGCTTCGGCGTCGGGCGAGGCGCGGGTGTCGGTGTAACAACAGCTCGGGCAACCTCCGGCCATCGCGGTTTGGCGTCCGATGCAATTCCACCCAGCAACGACTCCACAGCAGTCGAAGGTCGAACTGTCGCTTTTTCACCGGCTGATGTTACAACACCGACAACTTCTCCCTTCTCGCTTACAATAGGCGAGCCGATCGAATTTGAAGAAATTGGACCCGCGATTTCCAGACGATCGGGTTGCGGTGTCAGGATGGTCGCATTGCGGGGGGCTCCGTCAGTTCCGGCCAGGCCGCTGCCCACCACTCCGACCCGCCTATCAGTTTCGAGATTTGGATTTTTGTTCAACGTCAGAAACGGCACGTATTTCACATCGGCTTGAAGAACAGCGAGGTCGAGCGTTGTGGAAGCTGCGAGGACCCCGCTCACATCATAAATTCGGCCATCAGCCATTTTCGCCACAGCGTTGATTCCGCCTTCGATTGCATGCGCTGTCGTAATGAATCTGCCATCGCCCGAAACGAAAAAAGCAGTCTCGGTGCGCAGCAATTTGCCAGACGAATCAAAGATTGTGATCCAAATAACTGCCGGCCGAACGCTGTTCTCCAGTTGTGACAGATCGAGCGCTGGGCGCTGCCCCGTCTGTAGCGATTGCGCCCGACTCGGCGACGCCGATGAACCTGGCGACTGAATCGGAGTGGAAACCGAAGGTGATTGCGCGGCGGACAGTTCACCGGCGATTTGGCCAGTCGATTTTCGGCCGCATCCAGCCGTCGCGAAAATCGCCAGACAAAGCGAGCATCTAAGGGTAAGCGGCAACGGTCTCATCGGTGACTTCACCCGGATAGTGTGAAATACAGAGCATAGTCCAATCAAGCCGACAAAATCGAGCGTGATGAAAATGAGGCGCCAGGCAATCGCGCCCCGTCAATTCGAGAAGAACGCGACATTTAATGCCGCTTAAAGAACTGAACTGCTCGCTCGTGCTTCCGGGCCGCCGTCTTTGTCTCAAACGTTCCCAAATTCCAGCGCTTTCCCGTTTTCGGATTTTTCTTTCGTGAGTAAGCGATATTTACCGGACTTCAGTTTCCTGATCATGCTGTCTGGATACCAAACCTCATGACGTAAGCATTGGCGAGGCATTTGCACGGGCTCGCGCTACGCTGCAGTAGCAAAGCGCAGCCAGAGCAACGAGAATAGCCAAATCCAGCGCCAGGTGCGTCGGGAAACTCCAGTTCTGGCTCGCGTGACCGAAACAGCCACACGTGATGTCAAGACCGCGAACTTTTGCAGCGATCGTGGCAACGAGGAAGACCACAACGAGCGCAGTCAAAATTGACAATGCGCCCCGATAGAAGAGGCGAAAAATCAGAGCGAGACCGCAAAGAATTTCCAACCACGGCAGATAAAACGCGAGCCCGGCTCCGATGGTCCACGGTAGAATTTTGTAATGATCGATATCGTGGGCGAACTGAACCGGATCGAGTGCTTTAAGCACGCCGGCGTAGATGAAAATTGCGGCAATGATAAAATCGAGGATCCGCCAAACAAACGATTTAACCATTTAACGATTTAACGTTTTAACGATTCTTCTTCAGCCAGGCTTCCCAGCCGCCCTCGAGCACGAACACATCGGTAAGCTGCGCTTCCTTACGCAGACGTTCGGCCACTTCGCGGGCGAGATCGCAACTTTGCGCGCTGCAATAAACAACGATCTTTTTCCCCGGCGACCACACGGCTAAAAACTGCGGCAGCAATTCGTTCCAGCGATCTTCGTTCAACAAAATCGCACCAGGCACGTGATCACGAGCGAACTGGTCATCCGGACGAGCGTCGATCCAGATGGTGCTGTCGCCCCACTCGTGCGCCTGATCGACGCTCACCATTTCCGAGGGCGGAATTGGTGATTGCCACGAGATCTTGTCGCGAAAATAAATCGCCTGCCCTACGCCGGGAAGAAGCGAGAGCGCTGCCAGAATGAGCGCCTGGCGTGGAAGCGAAAATTTCAATGTGTTTGACTACCCGGCGCAGGCGGACGAGCCGGGGCCGTCGGAGCAGCCGGGGCACCTGGAGCACCTGGGGCTTTCTGAATAGCCGGAGCTCCTGGCGCAGTCGGAGCAGTCGTGATGCGCGCGGTGGCGTAAAATGTCTTGGGCGAATTCTCGGATTGGATCGTCAAGGTCGATGCAAGCAGACGGCTCGTTTCGTTCGGTTGGACGTCAACTTTGAACTGTCCCTCGCCGGTTTCCTCCACTTTAGTCTGAAAATCCGGGCTCGACGAAGTGACCTTGATGTGTTTCACGCTAAAATCCTTCCCGGCATGGACCGTGATCGTCTTCGGTTCCGGCTTTTCGCCTTGTTTCCAAAACACAAAAGTCGGACTGATCTCTAATTCCTGCGGGATAACAGCCTTGAGGGTCAGGACCGTTTTCTGATTCGCAGCCTCGTCAGTCTCCACCGTCACGGTTTTGACCTGAGTGCCGGTGCGATCGCCAATGTTAAACGTGGCTGTGATCTCGCCTTTTTCGCCAGGCCCAACCTGATCCTTTTGCGATTGCGCAGCCGTGCAGCCGCATGAGGCGTGGACCGATTTAAAATGAATCGGTGTCTTGCCGACGTTCTGATATTTGAAATGACCGATCGCTTGTTTGTCTCCACGCGCTGGGTGCAGGTCAACGGCAGTCTGCTCCCATTTCAATTCGGCGCGCGCAGTCAGGCAAAAAATGAACGACAATGTAAGAGTGAAAATGTGGGTTTTCATTTTTTTGAATAGAAGCGCGTAATATAATCAGAGACGGCTTCCCGCCAAGTACGAGGTGATATACCGGTCAATTTAGTGTATTTCGCGGTGGAAAGCACAGAATAAACGGGGCGGCGCGCGATCCAGTTGGTCATGTTTTCTAATTTACCTGCGCCAACCGTTCTCGCTCTGAGAGGCAGGCCGGCGTTGTTGCAACAGTCCAGAGCCCATTGCGCGTATTCCTGCCAACTGCATTGTCCAGCATTCGAGAAATGCAGGATCCCGCCATCGACGCCTCTCTCGAAAAACTGTGGCAACATCTCCGCGATGTCGCGCGTGTAAGTCGGCGCGGAGAACTTGTCCGCGATTGCATCGACGCGCTCACTTTCCTGTGCCCCCTTAATCATTGCATCGATAAAACTCGGACGATCCGGTCCAAAAACCCAAGAGACGCGTACTACGAGATTCCGGTCTTGCGCAGCCAGCACATTTTTTTCTCCAGCCAGCTTCGATTCACCGTAAATGCTGATTGGGGCCGCTTCATCTCTTTCTGTGTACGGCTCTCGTTTTTCCCCGTCGAAAACGTAATCGGTGCTGAAGTGAATTAGTCTGGAGCTCATTTCACCACAAATCTCGGCAAGCACGCGAGGCGCCTCCGCATTGATGAGAAACGCCCGATCCGGTTGCGTTTCGCAAAGATCGACCTTCGTGAAACCTGCTGCGTTGATCAGGACGTCAAAACCTGTCTCCTGCAGTTTTTCCCGTACGCCGTTCATATCGGAGAGATCCAGTTGCGTGCGATCGAAGCCAGTGACCTCAAATTTATCGCGATATTCGCGCAATAGTGCCGCGCCAAGCCGCCCGCCTGTGCCCAGAATTACGATTTTCATGCTTGCCTATGTGAGAACCATTAGCTGCCAGTGACTCCGGCATTGGGAGTCACAAGGTGGTAGAATGACTAGTATCTTCCGGCGCGTTCAAGCAACGGCTCCCACCACGAAGGGTTCTCAATGTACCATTGAATGGTTTCGTCGAGGCCTTCCTTGAAATTGCGATGCGGTTTCCAGTTCAGCCCGCGCTGCGCAAATGACGAGTCGATCGCGTAGCGGCGGTCATGGCCAAGCCGGTCGGTCACAAACGAAATCAGGCTGTGGGGTTTGCCCAGTTTATCGAGAATCATCTTTACAAGATCGATGTTCACCATCTCTCCGTCCCCGCCGAAATTATAAGTCTGGCCAGGTTTCCCCTCGAAAAGCGCTGCCACGATGGCAGCGCAATGATCCGTAACGTGGATCCAGTCGCGAACATTCAGGCCGTCACCATAAACCGGGAGTGGTTCGTCGCGCAGCGCCTTGATGATCATGAGCGGAATCAATTTTTCGGGAAACTGATACGGCCCGTAGTTGTTCGAGCAACGGGTCACCAGGGCCTCCTGGCCGTAGGTCTTGTAACAGGCAAGCGCGAGCAGATCGGCGCCCGCTTTGCTGGCCGAATAGGGCGAACTCGGATCGAGCGGCGATTGCTCGGTGAATTTACCGGTGGAACCCAGTGACCCATAGACTTCATCGGTGGAGACCTGAATGAAACGCTGCACGCCGTGCCGGCGTGCGCAATCGAGCAGCACACTCGTACCGATGACGTTTGTGTGAATGAAATTGAGCGGATCGTTGATGCTACGGTCCACATGCGATTCAGCCGCAAAATTGATGATCGCGTAGAATTGATGCTCCGTCATAAGCGCATCCATCTGATCAGCATTTGCGATATCGGCTTTGAAAAACTCGTAGCGTTCGCCATGTTCTTCGACCACGCCATCCAGATTGGCGAGATTGCCCGCGTAAGTGAGCACATCGACGTTGGTCACGTACGCGGGCTTGTAATGTTGCAAAATATACCGAATAAAGTTGCTCCCGATGAATCCACAGCCACCGGTTACAAGGATGCGCATGGCAGCGCGTACTAGCAGCGCTGAAGGCGGCGCGCCAGCAGAATATTCTCCCGCGGTCGCGGGGCTGCGCGATTACCTGGAAACATGGAAAGCCCGCCTGGCAGAGACGGGCTGGGCTCCCTGGTTAATCCTGGGGCTGGCAGCGTTCCTGCGTTTTTTCCTGCTGGGCATCAAGCCACCGCATTTCGATGAAGGCATCAATGGCTGGTTTGTGGATCAGGTCATGCATAATGGATTTTATAGGTATGACCCCACGAATTATCATGGGCCGCTGCACTTTTACGTCCTGCTGTTCTCGGAGAGTTTGCTTGGCCGGAATGTCTGGGCACTGCGGCTGCCCGTTGTGCTGGTGAGCATTAGTTGCGTCTGGCTGATGTTGAAATTCGAACCGTTAGTCGGGCGAAACGTAAGTCGAATAGCAGCGCTGGCCATGGCGGTCTCTCCCGGATTTGTTTTCTACGGGCGATACGCCATCCACGAAGTGTGGCTGCAATTTTTCTCGACGATGTTCATCCTTGGACTGCTCGGGCTTTGGAAATCGGGGAGGGTGAACTACCTCTGGTACGCAGGGATGGGAATGGCCGGCATGATTCTGACCAAGGAAACCTATGCAATTCACGTCGCCTGCGCAGTGATTGCCATTCCGGTTCTGATGGTTTCCTATGCTCTAAACCGTGTTCCCGACGCCAAGCCAGCAAAGCAAACGTGGAGCTACGTCGATCTGGCAATGGTTCTCGGTGTGGGCGCAGCTGCGATCGTCATTTTCTATTCGGGATTTTTTCTTAACTGGAATGGCGTTAAAGGTCTTTATCAAGCGTTCAAGGCCTGGACCGAAACTGGCGCCGCCGGTCACGGCCATGAAAAACCGTGGGATTATTGGTTGAAATTGATGGGGCCATCGTTGGAAGGCGGTCGCGCTGATTTTCTTGGCTACGAGCTGCCAATGCTGGCCGGATTAATTCTTTGCGTGTTTTGTCAAAAGTTTAAGAATCTCAGTCTGCGTTATCTGGCGATCTACGGGGTGGGAACCTTGTTCGCCTATAGCTACGTCAAATACAAAACGCCCTGGTGCATTATCAGTTTTGGATGGCCATTCCTTTTTATCTTTGGCGCGGCGATTCTGCTGGTTCGTCCAAAACATTTGCAGATCGCGTATCGCGCCATAGGCGTCCTTTTGTGCATTTCGCTCGGCTCATGCATTTGGCTAAACTACTTCCGCTGCAGCTCGCCCGATGAGCCTTACGCGTACGTCCAGACGTACAACGACATCTTTAAACTAACCAAACCGCTTCTTACACTGGCAAAACGGAATCCGGCCTACTATCACCTGACTGGCCACCTCATTCGCACCAGCACTTATCCGCTACCGTGGATGCTCGGAGACTTCGATCGAGTCGGCTACTACGAAGGAGGAAACATGCCGGCCAATCTCGATGGTGATTTTCTCCTCGTGCAGCAAGACAAATTCAAACGGTCGAATCGAAGTTGAAAGGAACTATTACACCGACACGGTTACCGTTCGCAACTATCAGGATCCGTCGAAGCTTTACTTCAAGGCCGAGGTCTTCAAAGAAATTTTCCTGGCAGAGCACCGGGTTTGTCGGGAAGGACCGGCTAGATAACAGCTGATTTCGATGAAGTGGCTTTCGGCAGGTCTAACTTTTGTAAATTTGTCGGTTGTTTGCGGCCTCCTTCTGGGAATGGCCGGCCACGGCCTGAATTCATTGAGCGCGGCTCGCCCTGGTATGCGGTGTTGCCTTTGCCGTGGCCGCCTGGCTGGGAACTTCTGACCCTGGTAAAAAAGGCGGTTCTGAGGCAAGCCTGTCCAAGACTACCTGGCGCTACGGAAAAATCTGGTTCTGGTTGGTGGCCGCATTTTTCGCCCTTTTTGCGGTGCGATCGTTTTGCTGGCTGCTCTACATCGACGGCGGCGAATTGAAAATTCAATCTCCCAATAACCTGGGTGACCTTTCGCTCCACATCGCCATGATCAGGAATTTCGCGAATGGCGTTCACGTCTGGCCAGACAGCCCGATCTACGCCTTTAGCAAACTAAGGTATCCGGCGGGGATCGATTTGTTCAACGCTTTGCTTTGCCTCGTTCACGTCGATCTAATACGCGGACTGGTTTGGACTGGATTGCTTGGTTCGCTGGCAACGTTTTATGCGTTTTTCCGATGGGGCGGCACCTTTGGTGTAGCAGGTTTTTTGTTCAACGGCGGAATAGCTGGCTTCCAGTTTTTGAAGACCCTGAAGTTTTTGGACTATCAGGGCGGCAACAAAATCGCCTGGAAAAGCATTCCGCTTTCCATGTTCGTGACTCAGCGCGGATGGCTTTACGCAATCCCGGCGGCGCTGGTCCTGCTGTGGCATTGGCGAGAAAAATACTTTCGTGAGACTCCCATAGCCCCGACTCGCCGGGACTCGTCAGCACCAGTGGTCTCGTCCGCTGAAGCGGCTGCCAGGGCTGGGGCGAAAGCGGATGACTCCGAGGCTCACCTTCCAGTTGCGGACGATGATGCCGGTCCAGCCACCGCGGTCAACACCCGTGGCAATAGAAAGGGACCTCTACCCTTTTGGGTCGAAGTCTCCCTTTACGCATCGATGCCACTCTTTCACGTGCACACCTTTATTGCTCTGACGATCGTG
Organism: Candidatus Udaeobacter sp.; assembly: GCA_013372845.1. Lineage (GTDB taxonomy): Bacteria > Verrucomicrobiota > Verrucomicrobiia > Chthoniobacterales > UBA10450 > Udaeobacter. Next base: position 6,673 of record JAALOD010000075.1, on the reverse strand, counting down.
CTCCTTGTTGCGCTGTTGTTCGAGCGGGTGGCGTGGCCCAAAATTTTCAGTGATGCGCCGATCCGCAGACACGCCATTGCGCTGTTTAGTGCTGCTTTAGTTCCCGCGACGTTTTTCGTTTGGCTGGTTACCGACCAGCTCCATGCGAAGTCAATGGTGAAATGGCATCCGGGCTGGGTGCAGGATTCGGCCGACTTCGGCGCTCCCTTCTTTCGGATGGGTGGCGCTGCGAATTTTGGATCTGCCACGGCCTTCGGCTCACTACTGCAAAAGACATGGAACGGCGTGATCGCGCCGTTCTTTCAGTTCTGGCTGACGAACTTTGGCTTATGGGTCCTGCTTTCGCTGGCATTGGTAGGATTGTGTGGCTGGCGCGCTTGGAAAGCTGGGTGGCGTTGGGGCAAGAAACCTCCAGCGGACATCGCATTTGTGTCGTCGGCAGTTGTGATCTTCGCCATTGGGTACTTTGTTCAAACCGCGCCGTGGGACTGGGACAATCTCAAACTGATGGTTTGGGGTTACTTTCTGATTCTCCCATTTTTGTGGAGCGATTTGATTGGGCGCTGGGCCTTTCCGGAACGAGCAGTTACCTGCGTTGCACTCTTCGCTTCCGGTTTTATTACGTTGCTAGGCGGCTTGGCTGCCGGGCATCCGGGCTTTGGACTCATTGACCGCGCAAGACTCGATGCAATCGGCACTGCGGTTCGGCCTTTGCCGGTTGAGGCTCGCTTCGCCGCTTACCCGACCTATAATCATCCGCTCCTGCTCCAGGGCCGCAAAGTTGTTCTGGGTTATCCAGGCCATCTGTGGACGGAAGGATTCGATTACGACAATCCCAATAGGCAACTCACGGCCTTAATGCGTGGAGCCCCGAACTGGCGTCAGGCCGCCCAGGCTCTGGGCGTCCGCTACATTTTCTGGGGTCGCGACGAGACGGCGAATTACCAGGGCAGCACTCGTCCATGGGAAACGACGGCGCGTCGCATAGAGTCGGGCGACTGGGGCGCAATCTACGACCTGGCGCCCGAATCTCCTTCCCGCTAGGAGCCTGTTGAGATACCACTCGTAGATTGCCTCTTGGAAGCGGCGATCTTCCGGCGCACTCGAAATGGATGCGCAAGGAAAACAAAATAGACCGCGCTGACAAGGTCGGCGAAACTGCACGCAGGACTCGTTAGGCGCAGCGGGCCGCTGCGCAAGGCTGCAAAAACGTTTTCGAGGGTCAGCACGGAGGGCATGGGGACGCTCGTGTAGTGGCGGCCGAAGGCGTGCAGCCGATGCGCGTCGGACGTGGCGATCAATGGTTTGCTAAAACGCGACGCCACTCTTTTCGCACGGCGATTCGGATTAAAGAGACCTATGTGAAAATGGCAGAACTCGATGGCGTCGAAACAATCTATCTCCTGAAATAATCGCGACCCGATCGAGCCCCCAAACACGTAAAACGGGTGTGGCGCAATTGTAAAAATTGAGTCGCCGCGCCGGGACCGCAGGCGCCGTAGATCATCAAAACTTTTCAGCTCGGCCATTTCCTCGGCGCTGACATTCAGCACGATGACGTCCGCGCCGTGAAGACGCATCTCCGCGGCGGGAATAAGCAGAATACCCATAGCCGCCGCATCGGCGAATACTTCCGGTCGATTAAAGACTGCATCGTGCAAGGTGATCGCAAGGACGCGAAAGCCAAGTGTGCGCGCGCGAGCGAGCAATTGATGCGCAGAGTAATCCACCGCGTCTTTGGGATCATCGAGCGTATGAAGGTGCAGGTCGATTTTAATCCATTCTTCGTCCTCACTCGTAATCGTGCTCGTGCTCATGCTCCTCTTCGGTTCAGGAACCTAACCACTGATCAGTTGATTTCACGTTCGGGACACCCGCGTTCGTAATTTGTGTGGTTCCGTTCGATTACGAGCATGAGCATGAGTAAGAATAAGACCAGGTTGCCAACAGGCGCAGATTGACGGAAGATTTTCGGCGCATTCCAAATTCAAAAGCTCGGGTGGTGGAATGGCAGACACGTACGTTTGAGGGGCGTATGCCGAAAGGCATGCGGGTTCAAGTCCCGCCCCGAGCACCAAATCGCCGGTCAATTTGTCGGCTCGCCAGTCAGTTGTTCGACCTGGCTTCTATCGCTTACAGATTCCGTTCGCTTTTCTAAGAAATCACGGGCCATCGCAGCAAGGAAGGCTTTGCCTGCCAAATTCCAAAGATCGACAAGAAACCACCGGATCGCGTACTCACGATTTCCAAGGTCAGGCATTTGGCTCTTAACAACCATGCCCTGCGGCGTGCCCTGCCGAATAGCTGCTACTACTTTTCGGGCTAGCCGAATGCGGACGATCAGATGCAAATACTCGCGATGTGTGACAGCCGGCCAGGAACCGTCGCGAATGAACGCGCCCACGGCCTTTTCTATCGCCGGCTTCGCCAATCCTTGATCGACTCGAAGGGACGCGACGCTTTCCTCATCCGCACCGCGCGTGGCCGATGTGTTTAGCAACCCACATATCAGTAAACATGCTGCGCGGCTAAACGGTTGTCCCACGCTTCGAGTAGAGGTTCCTCGGATGGCCGATGCGGCGCGGGAGCGCGTGGCTCTATTATGTTAACGGACTGATACCACTGCTGCCATTCTTCAAGCGTGTGCATTGGGAGTGAATGTCGAGTTCTCTAACGAGGCCTTCGCAAAAGCGAAATCATGGGAATTGCGTTCTTATCGAAAAGCGTTGCGTAATGCGAGCAAAAACCACCACTTTTTGAGCCAGGCCGTCTACAGGTGAATCGGCTTCTCCGGAGACGATCAGTTAGGCGCGAAAGCCGCACGCTATTTGGCAACGTGTTGAGGACAACGCGTTTCACCAATTAGAACTTTCCGGGTTGTTTCGGTTCCGATAGGCTTCGCCGCAATATGGAATCGCTTTATCTTGTCGGCATCGCGGTGCTGGCGCTGTTTGCGCTCGTGCTGGCGGTTGTTCTTTTCAACTTTTTCGGTCTCTGGCTCCGGGCACGAATCGCAAATGCGCCGGTGAGCCTGGGTAAGATGGTTGGAATGCGACTACGCAAGGTACCTGTCGGCTTGATCGTGGACAATCGCATCACTGCAGTGAAAGCAGGTCTGGATGTTCGCAGTGATCCGTTGGAAGCGCATTACCTCGCAGGCGGCGATGTGAGCCATGTGGTCCTCGCCCTAATTGCTGCTGATAAGGCAGGAATCTCGCTCGATTTCAACCGGGCTTGCGCAATCGACCTTGCCACAAAAGGAACAGGTAAGACGGTCTTGGAAGCGGTGCGCACGAGCATCAATCCGAAGGTGATCGACGCTCCGAGCCCAAACATGGGCCGCACGACGATTGACGGAGTCGCACAAGACGGTATCGGCGTGAAGGTCAAAGCGCGTGTTACCGTACGTTCACATCTCGATCGGTTCGTCGGTGGCGCCACTGAAGAAACCATCATCGCGCGAGTGGGCGAAGGCATTGTTAGCGCGATTGGTTCCGCGCATTCCTACAAGGAAGTGCTGGAGAATCCCGACCGCATTTCAAAAACAGTGCTGGCCAAAGGTCTCGATAGCAACACCGCGTTTGAAATCCTCTCGATCGATATCGCCGACGTGGATGTCGGCGATAACATCGGCGCGAAATTGCAGACCGAACAGGCCGAGGCCGACAAGCGCGTCGCGCAAGCGAAAGCTGAGGTACGCCGCGCGGCCGCCGTGGCAGTCGAGCAGGAAATGCGCGCCAGGACGCAAGAGATGCGCGCCAAAGTGGTGGAAGCCGAAGCGCTCGTCCCGCAGGCGATGGCAGATGCATTTCGCTCGGGTAATCTTGGCGTAATGGATTACGTCCGGATGAAAAATGTGCAGGCTGATACGTCGATGCGCGAATCAATTGCAGGCGGCGACAAGCCGCGGACGGAGGGAACGTGATTGGTGATCAATGACTGTTTGTTCAAGAAGTGAGATGTGAGGAGTGAGAAGCGTCTGGTTAATCGCTTCATCGCTACGTGACCAATGATTGCAGCCAATTTCGATAATTTCCTTTTCCTTTTGCTTGTCGTGGTCGCTGTCTTGTTCCAGTTCCTGGCGAAGATGGCCGGCAAAAAAAGCAAAGATCAGACGAAGCGAACATCGACACCGCGAACGCCTGCGCCATTGCAGCGCGGGCCCACGGAGTCGGACGAAGACCGGATTCGCAAACTATTGGAAGCGCTTGGCCAGCCGCCAACCTCAAGACCGCCGCCGCCAGTCGTGCCTCGGACAACCATTCCACTGCGCCCACTTGCTCCGGTGCAGCCGCCGACGTCACCGCTTTCCCAACTAAGACGAGAAAAGCCGCGCAAACGCGAGGCAACTCCGAAAGAAATTCCTCCGCCGCGGCCGGTCAGAGGCGTGGAGGAACTAGTTCCGCCAAACATAATAGGGGCTCCCGCTTTCGAGGTTCACGAAGGACCGCTTCCGATTGCATCGGCGCCAATCTTCAAAGCGCCTGCGGAAGCTTACGCACGAGGGATACGCACAATTGCTAAGACTGAGGAACGAAGAGCGGACATAGCCACGTTGCTTGCATCGACGTCTGGTTTACGTGACGCAATTATTCTTCGCGAGATTCTCGGGCCACCGCGCGGTTTACGCGTGATCGACGCAATGCTGTAGCATCATTGCCGTGGGCGACGCGAACCCAACCCTTGGCAGCCCACACGACTGCCGCATTTCGGACAGCAAAGCGACTACAGGTCAGAAGCGCTTGAGCTTCGCTCTTGATTTCGTAGTTTCAACCTTCCCAACGCCGGCGTGGCGGAATTGGCAGACGCGCTGGACTCAAAATCCAGTGGCCGCAAGGCCGTGTGGGTTCGAACCCCTCCGCCGGCAGTCTCTCGAAAACACGATTTCACGAGGGAAAAAACGAATGCGAGCGGCCGTGTACCCGACATTTTATGCTTGTATGGCGAAGGGAAGACCAGAATGTACACTCGCGAATGGAAACCCAGGCAAGCAGCGCGAAGACGAACCGCGCGAGTTCGTAACTACCCGCTGGAGCCTGATTCTTTCGGCCGCCAAATTGGGCGGTGAAGAGGAAAGAACTCGCGATGCGCTCGCCGAGCTTTGCCGGACATATTGGCGGCCCATTTTCTCGTTTGTGCTGGCCCGCGGCCATTCAATTGAGGACGCACAGGACCTCACTCAGGATTTTTTTGTGACCATTCTGAAGAAGAATTGGTTGCACCACGCCGATCGTAACCGCGGGCGGTTCCGCTCGCTGTTGCTGAGGTCGCTCCAAAATTTTCTCATTAACGCCGCGGAGAAAACCCATGCTCACAAACGCGGCGGTGACGTGGAATTTATTTCCTGGGACGATTGGATGGCGGAAGCGCCGTCGCAATTATCCATCCCGGTTCAAGCACTCGACTCCTTGCCGCCGGAGCGCATCTTCGACCTTAGTTGGGCCACCACGGTGGTAGAACATGCGCTTCAACGCCTGCGTGAAGAATGCGAGAGCAAAGGCAAGCTCTGGCTTTTCCAAGCACTAAGCTCCCATCTTGCAGACGAACGCGATGAACTGTCATATGCTAACCTGGCTGGGAAACTGGGAATGGCAGAAACGGCCGTGAAAAAACAGCTGCACAACATGCGTCAGCGTTACCGCAGTCTGCTGCGCGATGAAGTCTCGCAAACCGTCGAGGATCCTGCCGACGTGGATAATGAGATCCGTTACCTGTGTGCATCACTCGCAACAGGAACCGACTAATTGCGATGACAGATTCAGATCCACGCTCCGATCCGCTTCCGAGCACTACCAAAGAGGACGCAAAATGCGAGAAGTGCGGAGCAACCATGCGACTCGACACGGGAGTTTGCGTGAGCTGCCTGCTGCGCGAGGGATTGGAAACTGGTGGCGAGGTATCGAAGGCGGTTTATGAAACCGTACTCGACGAGTTAGACGCGCGCGACAAGCCCTGGCAGCTCGGAAATTACGAAATTCTCGAGCAGATCGGTTGCGGCGGCATGGGCGTGATCTATCGCGCCAGGCAACGACATTCCCGGCGCATCGTCGCGGTAAAGCGCGTCCTTAGTTATCGCGCTGATTCACACGGAGCGCTGGAGCGTTTCCGACGAGAAGCACAGGCGGTAGCCAGTTTGGATCATCCGAACATCCTTCCGATTTATGAAGTGAGCGAAAGCGAGGACGGCCTGCCGTTTTTCAGCATGAAGTTCGCGGAGAAGGGAAGCTTACAGGAGAACGCGGCTTCCCTTCGCAACGAACCGCGGAAGTGCGTGCAACTGATGGCAAAGGTCGCGCATGCTGTCGAATACGCTCACAGCCGCGGAGTGCTCCATCGCGATATCAAACCCGGAAACATTCTGCTCAACGATCGAGGCGAGCCACTTGTCAGTGATTTCGGTTTGGCCAAGCTGCTGGACGGGAATAACGATCTTACAAGGTCGCTGACTACGTTCGGAACCGCAGGTTTCATTGCCCCCGAACAGGCCGACGGCGCAGCTGCCGATCTTACTCCAGCTGCCGATGTTTACAGTCTCGGTGCACTTCTGTTCAACGTGCTTGCCGGACGTCCACCATTCCTGGGTTCCAATCCGGTTTCAGTGATTCGTCAAGCGTCTGAAACGGAGGCGCCCAAACTACGCTCGCTGGCACCATTACTCGATCGGGATTTGGAG
>JAALOD010000074.1 GCA_013372845.1 Candidatus Udaeobacter sp. | reverse complement strand
ATCCGGAAACCGTCGCGGAAAAAATCCTGCGCGTGAACGAGTCGTTAGGCGGCATCTCCCGTATCACGTTCCAGATGAGCGTCGCGGCGTTGCCGCACGCGAAAATGCTGCGCGCGATCGAGCTGCTTGGGACGCGCGTTGCTCCCTTAGTGCGAACCGCGCTCGCGTCCGGGACTGCGGCACCTTTGCTAGCGAACTCACATCGTGCCGCCTGAAATTGGTTCGTTCGGGAAAGATCTGCTCGACCTCAATGCTTCGGCAGCCTGTTCTGATAAACGCAGAGATTGACCAAGGCGGCTTTCACTAATGGTGTGGCAACTCCATGGGCGCTGCCACGTTCGATGAAGTCGCCCAGGATATGATCGGCCTCGACCGGCGCGCCCTTTCGCAAATCGCGATACATCGAAGACGTCAACGAAGATCCCGGTGCCGTCATAGCGGTTGCGTGTCTTGAAAGCATTTTTTCGGACGGCCTATAGCCGCAGGCAGTGGCAACCGCGGCGGATTCGTTCAGCACATCGATCGACAGCTCGGCTCCACCAGGCGCAGCTACGATCTCGCCAATCGTTCCGCGCATCAGGCAGGTAATCGCGCCGAGGCTGGCGAGCTGGACCCATTTCTCCCACATCTCTTGCATGATGTCCGTCGACAAACGCGCGTCGAATCCGGCTCCCTGCAGCGTCGCGTCGAGCGTTTTCAGTCGGGGCGTGCTGTCGCCGTTTCTCTCGCCATAAACAAGTTGCTGAACGTCAGCCAGCTGGACGATGCGACCCTGGTCGTCGGTCTCGGCCGCGACGAGACAGACGCCACCGATGACCGCCTGTTCTCCGAAGCGTTTCGCCAGAAGATCAATGTGACGCATGCCATTGAGCACCGGAAGAATCATCGTCTCTGGTCCAACGGCCGCGGCGAAATCATTCATGGCCGCCTCGAGCGCGTAGGCTTTCACGCTGAGGAAGACTAGGTCGTAAGGTGTGTCGATTTTTTCAGCGCTTACGACCTTTGGAGAGAGGACCGCATCGCCATGTGGGCTGACGATTCGGAGGCGATCTCGACTGAGCTGTTTCGCGCGCGCGGGGCGAGCGAGAAAAGTCACATCGCGCCCTGCCTGGGCCAGCCGGCCACCAAAGTAACCACCCACCGCACCGGCGCCGACGATAAGGATCCGCATGGCTGAACGCATGAAGTTCTAGTTGAGAGTTGTTTATTCGTTATTGCGACTTTCCGCGCCGCAGCTTTAGGATACGCGCAATCCCGCGTGGATAGTCTATCTCAAAAGAGGGATTGCGAATCACCTCGCGCGTTGCAGCAGCAAATCCTCCGCACGCAATGTTGCGGGAGTATGCCCCAAAGCCTTATTGCTATCCTAACGAATGAAACCGACTGTCGAAGTAACTTCGCAACCGATCGAGAAAGGCAAAGCGCCTGGGATGCAAGTTCAGCTTTTGAGTGAAAGTCATGGACGCAAGGAATATGCGGTGATTTTCAGCAAAGGAGACGAAGCATTTTCAGGTTTGAATGAGTTTGCGGAGAAATTTCATGTGACCAGCGCCCATTTCACGGCGATTGGCGCCTTGCGCGGAGCAACGCTCGCCTCGTTTTCACCTGAGCGAAAAATGTACAAGAAGATCCCGGTAGAAGGTCAGCTCGAGGTTGCTTCACTGCTCGGTGACATCGCACTGTTCAATGGAAAGCCCGTTGTTCACACCCATATGGTAGTCGGCCTTCCGGATGGGACCGCCAGGGGAGGACATGTCCTCGAAGCACACGTTTGGCCTACACTTGAAGTGATGGTTACGGTCGAATCGAATGCCATGCGCAAGAGCCTTGATCCAGAAACTGGATTATCGCTGATTGATCCAAGCCTTGCGAATAAGGAAGAGAAATAAGACGTTATGATAAAGACGATCTCGTATCTTGGTCTCGGGACCATGGGCAGTGGCATGGTATCCAATCTTCTCAAAGCCGGCTACAAGCTTACTGTCTGGAATCGCAGCGCTAAAAAGTGCGGACCGTTCGGTAAAAAAGGCGCTCGCATCGCCGATACTCCGGCGGACGCCGTCCGCGACGCCGAGCTTGTGATGTACTGTTTGAGCAACGATCAAGCCGTCGAGGAGGTTGTCTTTGGGCCGAAAGGAATTCTAAGTGGAATCAAGGAGGGGCAGATCGCCGTCAACATGAGCACGGTCCTTCCCGCTACGAGTTTGCGAGAAGAGGAAGCTTATGCAAAGCGCGGTGTCGATTTTCTCGATGTGCCGGTCTTTGGCAGCAAACAAGAATCGGCCGATGCCAAGCTTTGGATTATGGCCGCAGGCAACAAAGCCGTTTTCGAAAAGGTGAAGCCAGTTTTGGAGCATTTGGGGCAGACCATTCACTACTTTGGCAAGAACGGAAATGCGGTGGCCATGAAGCTGGTGGGAAATCTTATCGTGGCGCTCGAATTGGAAGCGCTCGCGGAAGGCTTGGTCCTCGCGCAAAAAGCTGGGCTTGATCTGAGCACGGTAATGGAAGTCGTCAAAGTAGCTGACTTCCGCTCATCGCTGCTCGTCAGCAACGGTCAGAACATTTTGAAACGCAATTTTTCTCCCAGCTTTGCACTCAAGCTCATGCTTAAGGACGCGGATCTCATCGCAAAATTTAGTGAAAGTCTGGAGTCCCCCACTCCGGCGCTGCCTGTCGTGCAAAAAAATCTCGAATCGGCGGTTGCGCTTGGGTTCGGGGAAGAAAACGCCTCCGCCATAATTAGAGCGCTTGAAAAAGAAGCGGGCGTCAAAGTGAAGGCGCGCAACGCCGGACGATCAAAAGAGACGGAACAGAACGACCTGCGGAGCGAATAAAGATTCGGCTTCACGCCCATCGGCCATGCTGATTGTGGGCGTCCAGTGTGCAGCGCACACAGAGGCACTGAACTTTGTGGTTGTTTCTTTCTTGTCATTCCGCTCGTATTCGCTCTAATCGGCACCTCTAAAACACGCCGGCAACCCACTCTCCCGAAAGAGGTAAGCCGCATCGCCTCGCGCGCGTTACTAGAAAATCCCACACCCGCGCGGTAGCGGCGAGTTGTCCGAAGCCAGTATCATATCGTCATGCGCGACGGGGATTCTGTACCGGCAGCTTTACACGAGCCTAACGGTAACAGGCAAACGGCAATAGCGGAGCCGCGTTCACGCGATCGGACGAGACAGGGCGTCGCGATGACAAACTTTGCCGGACCACTGCGCCCGAACCGCAAGCGAGCAATTATCGCCGCCGGCATTCTCATTGTCATTGGAACCGTTGCTTATTTTCACTTCAAATCCGCCACGAATGCCAAAACCAATAGCGGAGTTCCCCCGGTTATGATCAACACTGCCGCGGCGAGCAGCGGCGACATCGGCGTGTATGTCCAGGCGCTTGGCACGGTCACGCCGCTCAACACTGTTTCGCTCACGGCACGCGTGGCCGGACAGATCGCGAAAGTGGAATACCAGGAGGGACAGCATGTTCATGTCGGAGATCCACTGGTGGAGATTGATCCCGATCCTTTCCAGGCCGCGGTGACTCAAGCGGAGGGACAATTGGCGCGCGATCAGGCTCAACTTGAACTCGCGAAGATCAATCTCGCTCGAGACACAGACTTGCTGAAAAAGGGAGTGATTTCTAAACAGGAATTCGACACACAAGTCGCCACCTATCATCAAGCGGAAGGCGCGGTTAAGTTGGATCAGGGGAATCTGGACATGGCAAGAGTAAATCTCGCCTATTGCCACATTACTTCTCCGATTGACGGCCTCGTTGGCTTGCGGCTGGTTGATCCGGGCAACATCGTTCAAGCCAATGGCACCAGTCCGCTGGTGATGATCACGCAGCTGCAGCCGATCACGGTTGAGTTCAACGTCGCGGAGGACGCCGTCCCACAAATTGTTCAGGCAGTGCGCAGCGGAAAGATACTGACTGTCGATGCCTATGATCGCGCGAATACAAAGAAGCTTGCGACTGGAACCCTCGAAGCATTCAACAGCCAAATCGATCCCACCACCGGCACGCTCAGGCTACGAGCTACATTCAAAAATGACGATGATGCATTGTTCCCGAATCAATTCGTCAATGCGCAGCTGTTAGTCGACACGCACAAAGGTGTCACGCTGCTACCTAACAACGCCATCCAGCGAAATGACAATGGCACTTTCGTTTACCTCGTACAGCCGAATCAAACGGTCGCGCTGAAAACGATCACTGTCGGAACTAACGACGGCAACACGTCCGAAGTGCAGGACCTGCAACCCGGCGCAGTTGTGGCGGCGGACAGTTTTAACCGGCTAAGCGACGGCGCGAAGATAGCAATTCGGCCCACTGCGAGCGAGACGAAGCCTGCTTCGCCTAATAAATAGCTGCTGTGAATCCGTCGCGTCCATTCATTTTGCGACCCGTCGCAACATCGCTGCTCATGGCGGCGTTGTTGTTATCGGGTGCAATCGCTTACAAGCAGCTCGCCATTTCAGCGTTGCCGGAGGTGGATTATCCGACGATCCAGGTCGTGACATTTTATCCGGGAGCCAGTCCGGATGTCACAGCTTCGGCCATTACCGCGCCTCTGGAACGCCAGTTCGGACAGATGCCGGGGCTGAACCAAATGACATCTGTTAGCTCGGACGGCAGTTCCATCATTACACTGCAATTCGCTCTTAATCTGAACATCGACGTTGCCGAACAAGAGGTGCAGGAGGGAATCAATGCGGCGCAGACCTTTCTGCCGCCTGATCTGCCGGCGCCGCCGATTTACAGCAAATCGAATCCTGCTGATGCGCCGGTGATGACATTGGCTGTTACATCGAAAACGCTTCCACTCGCGCGAGTTGAAGACCTGGCCGATACGCGGCTGGCGCAGAAAATTTCACAGTTGTCCGGTGTCGGCCTCGTCTCCATCAGCGGGGGACACAAACCGGCTGTGCGCATCCAGGCAAACCCCACCGCGTTATCGTCGTACGGAATCAATCTTGACGACCTCCGCCTGACGTTAACGCAGGCGACCATCAATCAGGCTAAGGGAAGCTTCGACGGACCGCATCAGGCTTATCAGATCAATGCAAACGACCAGCTACTCACCAGCAAGGATTATAGCTCACTGGTCGTGGCTTATAACAATGGCGCGCCGGTGATTTTGTCGGATGTCGCACGTGTTATCGACGGCGTCGAGAACACAAAGCTCGCCGGCTGGATGAACAAGACACCGGCCATCATCGTGAACATTCAACGCCAGCCGGGCGCGAATACGATTCAGGTGGTTGATCGGATCAAGAATCTATTGCCGCAGCTCAAGGCGACTTTGCCGGCGGGCATTGAAGTTTCGGTTCTGACCGACCGGACGACGACAATTCGCGCCTCGGTTAGCGACGTGGAGTTCTCACTGATGCTCACGATTGCGCTGGTGGTCATGGCGATCTTTTTGTTCCTTCGAAATTTGCGCGCAACGATCATCCCAAGTGTGGCCGTGCCGCTGTCGCTGGTCGGCACATTTGGCGTGATGTATTTGCTCGGCTTCAGCCTCAATAATCTCACCTTGATGGCGCTCACGATCTCGACCGGCTTCGTCGTTGATGACGCAATCGTGATGATCGAAAATATTTTCCGCTATCTCGAGCAAGGCGAAACGCCGTTGAACGCCGCGCTCAAAGGCGCGAGGCAAATCGGCTTCACGATCATCTCGCTAACAGTGTCGTTGATCGCGGTGCTGATTCCGTTGCTTTTCATGGGCGACATTGTCGGACGATTGTTTCGCGAGTTTGCGATCACGCTCAGCGTGACAATCCTGCTCTCGGCACTCATCTCGCTCACCCTCACGCCAATGATGTGCTCGCGGTTGCTCAAGCAAGAATCCGAGCAGAAAAGGAGCCGATTCTACCTGGCATCGGAACGCGTTTTCAATCGTGTAATTGAATTCTACGGACGCACCTTGCAATGGGTGTTGAAGCGAGAAAAAGCCACGCTGCTTGTCGCGGTTGCGACGCTTGTGCTGACCCTCGTACTCTACGTCGTCGTGCCGAAGGGACTCTTTCCGGTGCAGGACACCGGAGTTATTCAGGGCATTTCCGAAGCCGCGCAGAACATTTCTTTCAGCGCGATGGCCGAGAAACAACAGGCGTTAGCGGATGTTATTCTGAAGGATCCCGCTGTGGAAAGCTTGTCGTCGTTCATCGGCATCGATGGAACTAACACGACTCTTAACAGCGGACGCATGCTGATCAATCTTAAGCCGCTGGGTCAACGAAAGATTAGCGCTTCTGATGTGATCCGTCGTTTGCAGCCACAACTTGAGAAAGTGGACGGAGTCACACTTTACATGCAGTCGGTGCAGGACCTCACCGTCGAAGACCGCGTGAGCCGAACGCAGTACCAGTACACGCTCGAGGACGCGAATGCTGATGAATTGAATTACTGGACCAAGAAGGTTGTCGAGAAACTCCGACAACTTCCGCAGTTGCGCGATGTCGCGACCGATCAACTAACGCTCGGCTCCCAGGCAAGGCTGGTGATCGATCGAATTACTGCTTCTCGGCTGGGTATCACGCCGCTGGCGATTGATAACGAGCTCTACGACGCGTTTGGCCAGCGACAAATCTCGATCCTCTTCACTCAGCTAAACCAGTATCATTTGATTTTCGAAACGTTGCCTGATTTTCAAAAAGATCCGGCAATGCTGAACAACATTTACGTGAACTCGAGCAGCGGTGGCCCGGTGCCGCTAAGCGCGTTCACGCATTTCGAGTCCGGCACTGCGCCGCTGGCCATCAATCGCCAGGGACAATTTCCGTCGGTGACGATTTCGTTCAACCTCGCTCCGGGCACCGCGCTCGGTGAGGCCACGAACGCCATCGAAAAAGTGCAGAAGGAACTGGCAATGCCGCTCAGCATGCAGGCAACCTTTCAGGGAGCGGCCGCCGCGTTTCAGGCGTCGTTGAAGAACGAGGTGTGGCTCCTTCTTGCAGCGGTCGTCGCTGTTTACATCGTGCTGGGCGTCCTCTACGAGAGCTACATTCATCCGATCACGATTCTCTCGACGCTGCCGTCCGCTGGCGTCGGTGCGATTCTCGCGCTGCTGCTCTGTCGGAGTGAGCTCGGAGTGGTCGCGCTGATCGGAATCATCTTGCTGATTGGCATCGTGAAAAAGAACGCAATCATGATGATCGACTTCGCGCTCGACGCCGAGCGCAACGAGCACAAGAAACCGGTGGACGCGATCTATCAGGCCTGCCTTTTGCGGTTCCGGCCGATCATGATGACCACCTTCGCCGCGCTCTTCGGCGGCTTACCCCTCGCGCTCGGGAACGGGGTTGGCGCTGAGCTACGCCGGCCACTCGGCATCACCATCGTCGGCGGTCTGCTCGTTAGCCAGGTGCTGACACTTTATACTACGCCAGTCATCTACCTGTTCTTTGATCGACTGGCGGCGAAGTTCTCCCGCTCCGGGCGGCAGGCACGGATGGTCTTCCTGAGCACGGGCTGGCATGGATCCGCTCGCACAGGGGGTGGAATTTCCGCGCCATTCATTCGCCGGCCGATTGCGACGGTATTGCTCAGGCAGCGGTCCTCGGCGGGAATCGTAGCTTTTTGCAATACCGACCGCGCCTCTGCCGCAGGTGGACTTTCCGACGATCAGCGTGTCTGCGACCTTGCCGGGCGCGAGTCCAGACATCATGGCGAGCGCGGTCGCGGCGCCATTGGAACGGCAGTTCGCTCACATCGCGGGCCTCAACGAGATGACATCCGCGAGTTATCTCGGCTCGACGAGCGTTACGCTGCAGTTCGACTTAAGTCGCAACATCGATGGTGCAGCGCGTGATGTACAGGCAGCGATCAATGCTGCGCGCGCAAATCTTCCCTCGAACCTGCCGCAAAACCCGACGTATCGCAAAGTTAATCCGGCTGACGCGCCGATTATGGTGATCGCTCTCACTTCTGACATCTACAGCCGGGGCCAGCTTTATGACGCGGCCTCCACCATCATGCAGCAGCGGCTACTTCAAATTGCGGGTGTTGGTCAGGTAAACATAGGAGGCGGCGCGCTACCAGGCGTGCGCGTGGACATCAATCCGACTCAACTGAATAACACCGGCCTTAGTCTGGAAGACGTCCGAACGATGTTGAGCCAGCAGAACGCGAACATGCCAAAAGGACAGCTCTCCGATGAACGAACGACTGCGGACATCCTGGCTAACGACCAGCTGTTAAAGGCAAAGGAGTATGCGCCGCTGATTGTCGCGTACCAGAATGGAGCGCCGGTAAGGTTATCGGACATCGCCAGCGTCCGCGATTCGGTCGAGAACATTCGCGCTGCCGGTTACCTCAATGGCAAGGCTGCCATTCCGCTGGTCATTTTTCGCCAACCAGGCGCAAACATCATCGACACGGTCGATCGAGTGAAAGCAGCGCTGCCGTCGCTCAAGGCCTCTATTCCTGCTGCTATCGACATGCAGATCGTTCTCGATCGCACGACAACCATTCGGGCGTCCGTGTTCGAGGTGGAGCGCACGCTTGTCATCGCCATTCTGCTGGTCGTCCTCGTTGTTTTTCTCTTTCTGCGAAACGGGCGCGCAACGTTGATTCCGGCAGTGGTTGTTCCAACATCGCTTATCGGCACGTTCGGCGTGATGTATCTGCTCGGCTACAGTCTCGACAATCTGTCGTTGATGGCGCTGACCATCTCGACTGGATTTGTGGTCGATGACGCGATCGTTGTGATCGAAAACGTCTCACGCCATATCGAGCAAGGAGTGCGGCCGATGCAAGCTGCGCTCAAAGGCGCACGCGAAGTCGGGTTCACTGTTCTTTCGATCAGCCTTTCATTGGTTGCTGTGTTTACACCGATCCTGCTTATGGGTGGCATCGTCGGTCGATTGTTCCGTGAGTTCGCGGTAGTTCTCTCAACTGCCATTCTCGTTTCGTTAGTCATTTCGTTGACGACCACGCCGATGATGTGCGCGCGTTTACTTCGGTCCGGCTCCGCCAGGGCTACGGCGGGCCAGCACGCTAAACAACGCGGCCGACTCGGTCAGGTAAGTGAAAATGTCTTGGTGTGGGTTTCGGATTGCTACAAAAGGAGCCTGCAAATTGTGCTCCGGCACCCGGCGATCACACTCGGCGTGTTGATCGCGGCGATCGCGGCCACTGGATTTCTTTTTGTCACCGTGCCAAAAGGATTTTTTCCGGAGCAGGATAACGGGACCGTGTTTGGCGGTATGCAAGGCTCACAGGACGCGTCCTTCCAAGCCATGCAAGGAGCGGCGCTGCAGGTCAGTAACACGATCAAGACTGATCCGGCCGTCGCGGCGGTGGTCTCTTTCGTCGGCGGCACCAATGGCGCGACCAACAGTGGTTTTGTTTACGTCGCCCTGAAGCCTTTGAGTGAGCGGAAAATCAGCTCGAGCGGAGTGATCAATCGTTTGCGACCGAAGCTCGCCGGTGTCCCTGGAGCGATGACATTTCTGCAAGCCGGGCAGGACTTGCGCATCGGAGGCCGACAAAGCAACGCACAATATCAATACACGATTCAAAGCGAAAACCTTCAAGACCTGGTGAAATGGGGACCGGTCATGCTCGCTGAGATGCGGAAGCTGCACGGTTTCACCGATGTGAACAGCGACCAGCAAAATGCCGGCTTACAAGCATCGCTGACTTACGACCGGCAGACCGCAGCACGGTTAGGCATCTCAGCGCAACTTATTGACGACACGCTCTACGATGCCTTTGGACAGCGCCAGGTCTCTACCATGTTTACCTCACTCAACCAATACCATGTGGTGATGGAGGTGGATCCGCAGTTTTGGCAAAGCCCGACCGGTTTGGACGCAATCTACATTCGGCCAAACACGACAGCATCAAGTGCAGGAGCCAGCCCAAGTCCAACACCGACCGGTGGCGCTACATCGAGCGCAATTTCCGTGTCTGCTCCGGCACCGGTCCCCATTCCTTCGCCTTCAGTGGTCAGTCCCTTCCCAACGGATGGACCGATTGCCATTCCAACGCCGCCGATGCCATTCCCCGGTTTTCAACCTCTTCCTACACCGGCCGTCGTCGCTATGCCTACAGCTACACCGTCCACCGCAGTTGCCAGTTCTCAATCGACCTCTGCTTTAAGCACCGCTACTATGCCGTCGTCGACGACGTTCACATCGACGACTGCTGGAGCGTCTTCGAGCATAGCTGCTACTTCTCAGCCAACTCCAACACTAAGCCTCACTACCACGTCATCGGCCACTGTTGCCAGCTCGACGCCTGTGCCGATAGCCGTTTCTGCGCCATCGACCACACCCGGCACTATTCAGCTCCTTCCTACAACGACACCGACTCCCTTACCGTCGAGCGCAATCGCCACTTTGGCTGCTGCTGCATCGTCGAGCGCAGTCGCCACTTCGACCCCTGCGTCGAACGCAGTTGCTACAGCGTCATTTGGCGGTAGTAGCTCCCAGGCGACTCCTTCGCCGACGCCGGTTGTGCCGTTGAGCGCTATCGCGAATTACCAGCCGACTACTGCACCAATCGCTGTTAATCACCAGGGGCAGTTCCCGTCAGTAACCATTTCCTTTAACCTGGCGAGAGGCATGGCATTGAGCGATGCGGTCAGGGCGATTCAACAAATACAGCAACGCGTCCGGATGCCGAGCACAGTGCACGGAAGTTTTTCAGGAACAGCGCAGGCTTTCCAAGCTTCGTTAGCCAGCGAGCCCTTCCTCATTCTCGCGGCGCTCATCGCCGTCTACATCGTCTTAGGCATTCTTTACGAGAGCTACATTCATCCGATCACGATTTTATCTACGCTGCCATCCGCCGGTGTCGGAGCGGTCCTGGCTCTGATGATATGTCACACCGAGCTAAGTGTGATCGGCATTATTGGAATACTTCTGCTCATAGGCATCGTAAAGAAGAACGCCATCCTGATGGTGGACTTCGCGCTCGAGGCCGAGCGCGCGCAAGGTACGCGCCCTCGGCAAGCTATTTATCAGGCGTGCCTCCTGCGTTTCCGCCCTATCATGATGACCACAGTGGCTGCACTCTTCGGGGCGTTGCCCCTCGTTCTTTCGACCGGTGTCGGCTCCGAGCTGCGCCGGCCACTCGGCATAACAATCGTCGGCGGCCTCATCTTTAGTCAGGCGCTCACACTCTACACCACGCCGGTGGTTTACCTCTATTTCGACCGCCTTCGCGAATGGTGGGCAAGCCGGAAACAGCAGACCCTTGTTTCGCCGCACGCAACTCTTGGTGTTCCCGACGCCATTTGACAAGGGCGTCACGCAAGCGAGTGGGGCACATTCGATCCCGGACACTACTTGGTTCGCCAGGCTATCCCAAAAGGAGGATAGGCAGCTGCTTCACTCGCCTGAGTGACGAATCCAACCATCGCGCCATGGCTGCGCATCGCGTCTAGCAGGAACGTGAAACATGAAAATATCAACTAACATATTCAGCAGACTAACTCTTGTGGCGATTGCTTGCACACTACCCGCACGGAGCGAAGCCGTCTAAAATCGAATGAAAACAACGTTATTTACGATCGGCTTGATTCTGGGAGTGATCTCCTTGTCCCACGAAAGCGCAGCAGCTACTCCGAGGCATCGCTTATCGCATGGCGCGTTCACGTACCGGCATCATGCAATCGAAACCCATGCGCCACTCATCGAACTGAAGCCTCAAGTCACGGGTGTCATCCCGCATATCATCCGGGATGGTGATCCGCTGCAGATGCTTAATCCATTCGCGCCAGCAAAATATGGAACCGCGGAAGAAAACACTGTCCTTGATGCGGATGTTCTTGGCCGAGGAGATGGTATCAAGCTTTTCAGCGTTTCGTTCTAGCCCAGCTCATCAGCGCTGAAACCTTCGCTTGGCTAATCTGCGATATGGATGTAACCCGTGACCGCGGGCTCTGTCTTTAAAAAGGAAGCTTCGAGTTGGGAGGGTGGCGCAATATCGGGAGAGGATATGGAAGGCAAGGATGTCCTTGTAGCAGTAGAGGCGGCGCCTGGGCATGCGGTGTCTCCAGTCGAGCCGCGACGCCGCACGTTGCTAGCTCGTTTCCTTTCCGCGCTCGGGCCGGGTCTCATCACAGGTGCTGCGGATGACGATCCCTCGGGCATCGCGACTTACTCCGCCGCTGGCGCACTACTCGGCACGACCCAGCTTTGGATTGCGTTAGTCACCTGGCCACTCATGGCCGCGGTGCAGATGACTTGCGCCCGGGTTGCGATGGCAACCGGCAAAGGACTCGCCGGCGCGCTTCGCAAGAAACTTCCGAGATCTGTAGTGATGGCCGCTGCCTTCGCGCTATTCATTGCCAACACCTTCAACATCGCCGCAGATCTCGCCGGTATGGCTGACGCAGCCGAAATGATGTCAGGCATCAACTCGCATTACTTTGTTGTTGTATTCGGAATCGGACTGACGGCCGGCCCGATTTTGTTTCACTATGAACCGATCGCCGTTCCGTTGAAATGGCTGACGCTGTCACTCTGCGCTTATATCGTTACTGCGTTCATTGTTCGTCCGGATTGGTCGGCCGTGGTCCATGCTACGTTTGTCCCATCGCTGCCCACCACGCGAGAGGGATGGGCAATGCTGGTCGGTGTGCTAGGGACAACAATCAGCCCTTACCTGTTTTTCTGGCAGGCATCACAGGAAGTCGAAGAGGCGAACTCAGCGGCACGCAAGCGCGCGCCGACGGTTGCTATGCGAGCACGCGTCTTGACCCGGAGATTGGACGTCGGCGTCGGCACGTTCTTTTCCAATGTTGGGATGTATTTCATAATCCTGACTACCGCGCTGACGCTGCACCGAGACGGGATCACTCATATTGAAACTTCCCAGGGCGCCGCGGAGGCATTACGTCCGTTGGCAGGCAATCTTGCCGCGCTGCTTTTCACTCTTGGGATCATCGGTGCCGGCTTTCTCGCTATCCCTATCATGTCGGCTTCGGCGGCTTATGCGGCTGGCGAGATTTTCGGCTGGCGCGTTGGGATAAACAAGAGTTTTAGGACCGCGCGGGCTTTTTACGCCATCATCATCCTGTCTACGCTGGTCGGAATCGCGATCGACTTTGCGAACATCAACGCGATCAAAGCCCTTTTTTGGTCCGCTGTGCTCAACGGCCTGCTCGCGCCGTTTTTGCTGGTTGCTATTCTTATCGTGGCAACCGACCGCAAGCTCATGCGGAACCACCCGGCTCCCTTGGTCACGACAGTGCTGGTTGCCATTACCACCTGCGCGATGATTGGCGCGGCGCTCGGTATGTTTCTGCTTTGACGGCGTGCGCAAGAAGAAGCTCTCAAGCTTCTCGTCCTAGAGACCGACGCTCAGACGAATCGATGCGTAGTAGAATTAGGGTCCGCCCGCGCAGATGGCATCTCCCTAAAGAGGGAAAGCTAATGAGCCCAGAGGAGTTGGGAATAAATCCTTCACCTGCGCATTGGCAGAGCTCGGCGCGGAGATAGTAGCGTTGACGAGTTAACTAAAGAACCCAAATCATGTGGATCATTCGCTTAGCTCTTAAAAGGCCTTACACGTTCGTGGTAGCGGCGTTGCTGCTACTACTGATGTCGCCGCTCGTTGTGACTCGAACGCCAACCGACATTCTGCCAGCGATCAATATTCCGGTCGTCAGCGTTGTTTGGAGCTACACCGGCTTGACCGCTACCGATCTCGAGCAGCGAATGGTCTACACCGAGGAGCGAGCGCTTACCACGACCGTCAACAACATCGAGCATATCGAGTCAAATTCTTATGACGGTGTCGCCGTAATTAAAATTTTCTTTCAGCCGGGCGTCACCATTTCACAGGCCGTCGCCCAGGTAACAGCTATCTCGCAGACAATCCTGAGACAGCTTCCACCGGGGACGACCCCGCCTTTGATCCTCCAGTACAACGCCTCGAGCGTTCCGGTTCTGCAATATGGTGTTGGTGGTGAAGGGCTCAACGAACAACAAGCGTTCGACATTGCGCAGAATCAGCTCCGTGTTGGGTTGATCACCGTGCCTGGTGTCGGCATTCCATATCCTTTTGGCGGCAGGCAACGCCAGGTCCAGGTAGATCTCGATTTGCGGAAGCTTCAGGAGAAGAACCTCAGTCAAATGGATGTTCTGAACGCGTTTAACTCACAGGCGCTGGTCTTTCCCAGCGGCACCGTGAAGTTAGGGATGAAACAATATCCGATCGACATCAATACGTTTCCGCTCCGAATCGACACGCTCAACGATCTTCCCATCAAGACCGAGAACGGCGCATTGATCCGCCTCGCTGATGTCGGGCAGGTGCGGGACGGCTCCGATCCGCAACAGAACGTGGTCCGGCTGGACGGCGTGCGCAGCGTGCTAATGAGCATACTTAAGACTGGCAATGCTTCGACGATTGCCATCGTCGATGGAGTTAAGCAGATGATGCCTAACCTGTTACAGACAGTCAGCAGCAACGTACGAGTGAAGGAGTTTGGAGACCAATCACTCTTTGTCCGGGCAGCTATCAGTGGAGTAGTCAGAGAAGGCGTGATCGCCGCTTGCTTGACCGCTTTGATGATCCTGTTGTTCCTGGGCTCGTGGAGGAGCACAGTCATCGTTGCAGTATCGATTCCACTTTCGGTGCTTGCCTCCCTCGCCGCTTTAAGTGCGTTGGGAGAGACCATCAATCTCATGACACTTGGTGGCCTTGCGCTGGCTGTGGGTATTCTTGTGGATGACGCGACAGTGACAATCGAGAACATCGAGCGCCATAGCCAGGCGGGAGAAGAACTGGAGCCTGCGATCATGGTCGGCGCGGGCGAGATCGCACTGCCTGCGCTCGTGTCCAGTCTGTGCATCTGCATCGTTTTTATCCCGATGTTCTTTCTCTCGGGCGTCGCTCGCTTCCTTTTCGTGCCGTTTGCCGAGGCAGTTGTGTTTGCCGTCTTGGCTTCCTACATCTTATCTAGAACCCTCGTTCCGACTCTGGTGATGTGGTTTGAGCGAAACCACGAAAAACTTCACAAGACTCAACGCGCCGTATTCTTGCTTCGACCATTCATAGCTCTACAGCGAGGATTTGAACGTATGTTTGACCGATTCCGCACGGCCTATCGCAACTTGTTAGGCACAGTCCTTAATCATCGCGGCATTTTCGCGGTAGTTTTTCTTAGCTTTGCTGCCGGCTCATGGCTGCTCCTTCCGTTTCTCGGCCAGGACTTCTTCCCGTCGGTGGACGCCGGCATCTTTCGGCTCCACGTGCGCGCGGCCACGGGGACTCGCATTGAAGAAACGGCTAAACTCGTGGACGAAGTCGAAAAAGCAATCAGAAAACAGATCCCTGCCAATGAGCTTCAGGGCATCATCGATAACATCGGTCTTCCGATTTCGGGCATAAATCTCTCATACAACGACAGCGGCGTGAGTGGACCGGCCGATGGAGACATCACTGTCGCTCTGCAAACGAACCACAAGCCTACGGACGAGTATGTAAGGCAACTGCGA
The DNA here is from genome assembly GCA_013372845.1 of Candidatus Udaeobacter sp. Classification (GTDB taxonomy): domain Bacteria; phylum Verrucomicrobiota; class Verrucomicrobiia; order Chthoniobacterales; family UBA10450; genus Udaeobacter. The sequence continues at coordinate 1,336 of JAALOD010000074.1, read as the reverse complement.
CTTGGCCTTCACCGACAGTTTCCAAGCGCGACCTTCTACTTTCTTCCGGCGGATATTACAACCGAGACGATTAACTTCGGATTACCTGCGCCGTTTGACATTCAAGTTTCAGGCCGAAATCTGGCGGCCGATCAAAAAGTCGCGCACGACCTGGCCGAGAAGATTGGTCAGGTCCACGGCGCGGTCGATATTCGGATTCAGCAACCGGATGACTATCAGCGGTTCATGTTTTCCGTAGACCGTACGAGAGCTTCAGGCATGGGTTTGACCGAGCAACAGGTGGCTTCCTCAGTCCTGCTAAGCCTAAGTGGCAGCGAACAGGTGCAGCCAGTGTACTGGCTCGATAGGAGCAACGGCGTCGAGTACCTGGTGAATATTCGCACGCCGGAGTACCGACTGGAATCGCTGTCACAATTGCAGTCGCTGCCGATAACTGCCCCGACGACACCTGGCATGGCCAATGGCCAGGTGCTTACCAACGTTGCCTCAGTTTCACGCACCAGCAGCCAGCCGATTTACTCGCACTACAATGTCATGCCGGTCGTCGATATTTATGGCGGCGTCGCCAATCGCGATCTCGGCAGTGTCTTGCGGGATATCAAGCCGATCCTCGCGGAGGCAAAAAAGAATTTGCCTCGCGGAGTTTTTATCACCACTCGCGGCCAAGCTTTAACTATGAGCTCCAGCTTTACCGGCTTGGCACTGGGTCTGGTCATGTCGATCGCTCTTATCTACCTGCTCCTTGTTGTCAATTTCCAGAGCTGGCTCGATCCGTTCATCATCTTAACAGCTCTGAGTGGCGCGCTCGCCGGAGTAATCTGGGGTCTGCACATAACAAGCACCACCTTAAGCGTGCCCGCATTAATGGGCGCGATCATGTGTATGGGTGTAGCGACGGCTAACTCAGTGCTTGTCGTCACCTTTGCCCGACAACGTCTCGCCGAAGGCATGGACTCGGTCCGCGCGGCATGGGAGGCGGGCAGCACACGATTGCGGCCGGTTCTGATGACAGCGCTGGCGATGATCATCGGGATGCTGCCGATGTCCCTGGGCCTCGGAGAAGGTGGCGAGCAGAACGCTCCCCTGGGCCGTGGCGTAATTGGCGGCCTGGTGGTCGCGACATTTACCACACTGCTGTTTGTGCCCGTAGTGTTCAGCTTTTTCCACCGCTCATCCGGCAAACCTTCTGAAGTGAAACCCCAAAGTCCGTCGCAAGGCTTGGCTGCCGCCGATTCTACAGCTTCGCCTCAAGTATGATTATGAATACAGCAGCACACTCAACAAATGACCCTAAAGCAGCAGCCCGAACACCTCGCGCTGACGATCTCGTAAACAC
>JAALOD010000073.1 GCA_013372845.1 Candidatus Udaeobacter sp. | reverse complement strand
CCTTTGAACACTCTGTACACTTCTTCCGAGTCCTTGGCCGCGCAGCATCCTTTCGGGTTCTCCTCGGCCCGACGATTGATGCAGACAAAGAGATAGCGATTGCGTTGCAGAGAGATCAGAGTCGATTACGCCGAGCCGGAGGTCAAAGGCCAAAGATCAGCCACCAGATCAGAAGCAAACGCTTAACTCCCCTCCGAAAGTCTTCGCGAGCTTGGGCATTTGACATTCGATTGTCACTGCGCTCCGGCACTCTACGAAGGGGATGGACAAACGGAGAAGAAAGTAAGAAGGTGAATCGGTCCGCACACCAACATCGGTTGTGGCCGGGCTTGGCAAGTGCGATCAAGCGCTATGAGCGTTAATACGTCGCGTGTGCAAGTCCAGTTCTGGGGAACTCGGGGCTCGCTTGCCAGACCCGGGCGAAACACAGTTCGTTATGGTGGCAACACCTCCTGCGTTCAGGTGACCTCCCCAAAAGGCTCCTTGGTGGTCATCGATTGCGGCACTGGCGCGCATGACCTTGGCCGAGCAATGCTGGCTGAAGCCAGAGGACCTCTGCGTGGCAGCATCCTGTTCAGTCACACGCATTGGGATCACATCCAGGGATTTCCTTTTTTTACGCCGCTGTTTGTTCCCGGGGGTCACTGGGATATCTATGGGCCGACCGGTCTCAGCCAGTCGCTTCGCGACACGCTTGCCGGACAGATGGAGCACATTTACTTCCCGGTCACACTCGATGAGCTCGGTGCCAGCATCCTTTATCATGACCTCGTCGAGGGTAGTTTCGAGATCGATGACATCCGCATCACCACGCGCTACCTGAACCATACGGCCCTCACCCTTGGCTATCGGCTGGAGATGGGCAGCGCGTGCGTGGTCTATGCTTGTGACCACGAACCTCACTCGCGACTTCCCGGCCAGAAGGCGCAGATGCATGAACTTGACCAGCGTCACAGCGAATTTCTCGCGAGTGCGGATCTGGTGATTCATGACGCCCAATTCACGGATAAAGAATATGCCAACCACAAGGGCTGGGGCCACAGTCCGGTGGAATACGTTTCCGAGATCGGCCAACTGGCTGGCGTCAAACGGATGGCTCTCTCGCATCACGATCCCGGACGAACCGATGATGGACTCGATCAAATCGTCGAATCCATTCGGAGCGATCTGAAGGACAAGGGATCTCCCATGCACGTCTTCGCAGCCGCCGATGGCCAGGTGATCGAACTGGACGTCTCCAGCGCCACGACGCCGAAAATCTCGCGCGGCAAATTCTCCGCCATGCCCGCCACCGCTCCAGCGGTGAAAGATTCGTCGGTGCTTATGGGCGTTTCCGATGCGGGATTGGCGCTTGTGCTGATGGAGGCGGCGCGTGCCGAAGGCGTGCGAACCACTCATGCCTTGGATGCAGCCTCCACCGTGCGGATGGCGAAGTCTGCTCGACCGGGGCTGATTCTTTTGGAGGACCAACCGGCGGGAATTGATGGTTTGAGCGTCTGCCGGCGATTGCGTTCGGAGCAAGACCTGCATCTGAGGGAGACGCCCATCGTCATGGTGGCGGGTCGCGAAAGAACGAGCGAAGGAATCGCTGCCGGGGTCACGCAGTGGTTGATCACCCCATTTTCCGTCCAATACGCGAGAGCACAAATACAGGCGTGGCTTTGGCGTTCCGCCTGCCGGTGGAGCCGCGCCGCTCTGCCGGCCGACGAGGAGAAGCGCCTGACCGCGCTGCGTGAATTGTCCATCCTCGATACTCAATCCGAAGAGCGGTTCGACCGCATCACCCGCGTCGCCGCCGCTGTCGGCGATGTGCCCATCGCCCTGGTCTCACTGGTGGATCACGACCGGCAGTGGTTCAAATCCTGCCACGGTCTAGGCGTGACAGAAACCTCGCGCGAACTCTCCTTCTGCGCCCACGTCGTCTTGAGTCGTGCGCCCTTGATCGTGCCTGACACGCTTCTGGACGACCGGTTTGCCGACAACCCGCTGGTCACCGGCGAACCGCGAGTCCGCTTTTATGCCGGGTTTCCTATTTTTTACACCAATGGCAGTTGCCTTGGCACGCTGTGCCTGATCGACACCCGTCCACGTCAATTTCCCGCCGCGACCCTTCAACGGTTTGAGGATCTCGCCGGCCTTGTTCAACAGGAGGTGAACTCCAGCCCGCAAAAGACCGCGGCTTGAAACCGCTGCTAATCTTCCTGATTTTGATGATTGCGGCAGAGATTGTGGACGCTTAGAAACTGCTTTTGACCACGTCCGAATCAACTACCACGACCTCTCCGGCATTGACCGTTCTTTGGGGCGCAACCAGCCGATCAATTTCTCCTCAGCTCCATTCACTCGCTCCTACGCTCTCCGCTGTAAATCGCGATCGCCCGCTTTCAACGCCGCGACCGAAAAAATCTGCGGCTGACACAGCCGCTACTACAGCGCGCCCGCCTTCCGGCCTTAGTTCTCCGTCATCTACGCTCTGCGCCTATCGCCCGCGGCTTGCCGGTGGAACGATACCGTTCATACGCAGATACTCGATCATCTGCCCGTAGTGATCGAAGCAATGAGCTGCGGCAAACGTTGCCAAAAAGAGGCGCGTGGCAGCTAAGAGCACGAAGGCTGCGTTGATCTGCCAACGTCGCATAGACGCGATTGTGACAGAAGGCTGATTAATTTGTCCAGAGACCAACGCGCTATCGGGAGTTCGCAGTTTTCGATGCGTGACAAACGGCAATATGGGACCAAACAGTGACGCCATTACGAATTTTATATAGAGACTGCTGCATCTTTTCCTCTGACCCATCTCGGATTTGCCGCGGCCCAGAATAAGCGGAAAAGATGAAAGGGTTAGTTACAGCAGTCGGATTCATGTTGCTCTTGGCGTGCCAATTGTTTGCCAATGAGCAGTCAACTTTGGCACGCATCACGGTTTACTGGCATGGGGAAGGTTCAGGCGAGCACGCAGCTTGGAACGGTACACGACTGCGCGAAGAACATTGCGCCGTTGATCCAAAGAGAATTCCCTATGGCAGTAAGGTTGTCTTTCCCGATGCAGAGTGTGTCGCCGTAGACAGCGGACCGGATGTAGTCAATCGCAAAGCCGCGCGCTCGTGTGGACGGAAGGCGGACGAGCGTAATGCCATTGTCATTGATCGGTTTTTCGGCAGCAAACAGGAAGCGCTTGCGTGGGCACAAACGCATCCACACTTTATGACGGTGCGAATTCTAACGCCCGACGTCAAGCTTGCTGGGAAGTAAAAATAATGAATTGGGATAAGCTTCTCGTAATCGGTCGCGATAGGGACAGCTTCAAAGCTCTCGTCGGTCGTAAGAGTCGCGAACGACGTCGAGACGAGCGGCAACTTGCCGAGCATCGTACGACAAAGCATCAGCTCCAAGCGAGAAACTCATGCGTTGCCGATGCAAGAAGTTATCGCGTTGCTCGACGATTGGCCGTGCCCGCCGCAGCACCATTCGACTGGAAAGCACTAATTCCCGTGAAGTGGTTCAGTAAAATCCGGAGTGCGTGGCTCAAGAAATTTCGCGATTAGCAATTCGAGCATTAGCCGACCAGCTAAATAGGCCTTCACGCGCTTTTCAAGTAACGCGCATCCAAGTAGAGCGACGCCAACGGCCTAGCCAAAACAATTCAGCTAAGCGGCTGGCCAGTGCGATGACTAGCTCACAACACGCTTGCGAAGTCCGACCGCGCAAAGATCGTCGCGCTGACAATCTGATTCCCGATGCGCTGCCATTTGCGTTTACGAAGATGCTAGCAACCTGATTGAAGCGCACAAGCACGCGGGAGATTTCAAAGAGCCGTGGAGTCGGCCATCACCCTGAGTTGTGTTTCTACTGAGTGGATCTTTGCCCGCAGTTTCCACATATAACTGTTGGGTGTCGGGGCGAGCCCGATCTGCCCATAAGTCCTGTAAAGGTCGCGTAACCCCTCCAGCCGCTGCTTCTTGGCCCGCAGTTTGTCCCGGTGTTCCAGTTGCTTTTGGTAATCGCCCCTCATTGGCTTTCGCTCTTCATCGAGAGCCTGCTCTCACGCCGACGACGTTGTCTTTTTCGAACATCAGCCCGTTCCGGTAGATGTCGATCTCGCGCTTGCCGATGATCCGGCGCGTTGTTGGGACGCCTGACACCAGCCCAGCCTCTTGGCGGCGCAGGATATAGTTGCGGTTGTGCTTGTGCTGGCGCGGCTCAGCTTGCGCTGTGGCCACAGTCGCGGCAACGCAGACAATCCCGATCACAATGTGAATTAAGTTTTGAAGTTTCATGGTTATTTTTCCAATTCTAGTTTGCCCCCGGCGACCCTGGGGGGTCTTTCGTTACTTGTTCCACGTTGATTTCACCGCCCTGATTACCAAGGCGATGCATACTGCGAGTGGCATCCCTGCTTTGACGAACGCGAGGATTATGTGTGTCTGTATCATTTTTCTCTCCCAATAACTGCGATGGGTCAGTGATCTTCGGCGTTGTTTGGCCTTCCGTGACTTCTCGTCATTGACAACTCATCTCTGGCCGCTTATTGTATGCGTCTATTATACGTATCTATGGCGTGTGTCAAGCACAAATTCTAGAACGACATTTTTAGCGTATAGAATTATGTCTTTCAGCCTGCCGTGATCGGCTATGAAGAACGAGGTGTAAAAAACTGCCAATGGCAAAATCGAAAAAGAACAAGAACAAATCGAAGCTCAACCTGACGGTGCGTGAGGAGCAACGAAACAAACTGGAACAAATGGCCTCTTTAGAGAACCGTTCCGTCTCCAATCTTATCGAGATTATGGCCGATGAACGTTGGGAGCGATTGGCCGAGCAGCAGGGCATTGCTTACGCTAAAACCGTCGCGGAGGCGATGAACCTTAAACTCGACGCGGACAATCCAGCAGACCGCGAGAAATTGCGCCGAGCAGTTCTCGATCTTGTCGCCGGGAGAAAAATGCCAAAGCAAAAAGGGCGTGGTTAATCTTAGCGCGCCCGGCAAGATGCCCATTGAGATTAAGAAAGAGATCCAGCTCGAGATCGCCCATGTCTTGTTCATCGACATCGTTGGCTATTCCAAGCTTTCAATTAACGACCAGCACGCGGCGGTTGAGGAACTAACCCGGATTGTTCGAGCGTCCGAACAATTTCAACGAGCCGAAGCTGCGAGCCGTTTGACTAGGATCCCAACCGGCGACGGAATGGCGCTGGCATTTTACACGAGTCCGGAAGCGCCTGTGCAATGCGCGGTGGAGATCAGCCGCGCGCTCAAGGAACATCCGCGTCTGCAACTTCGGATGGGAATCCACAGCGGGCCGGTTGGCGGGATTGTGGATGTAAACGAAGGGGCCAATCTCGCGGGCGCTGGTCTTAACATGGCCCAGCAAGTGATGGATTGCGGCGACGCCGGGCACATTCTTCTGTCCAAACACGTCGCCGAAGATCTGGAAGGATACCTGAAGTGGCGACCGCTCTTGCACGACCTTGGTTCGTGCGAAGTGAAACATGGCGTGCGCGTCCCGGTCGTGAACCTCTATGACGATCAATTTGGCAATGCGAAGCTGCCGCAGAGGTTTGAGACCCTGCAGAAACGCCGGACGCGTCTGCGCTGGGCCGGGACGGCGGCAGCGTTGCTTGCACTGGCGGTAGTCGTTGCTGGGATCGCAATGTTTTCCCGTTATCGCGTGCGATCGACGCTGGCTGCACCGGAAAAAAGCATCGCGGTGCTTCCGTTCGAAAACCGGAGCGATGATAAAGCCAACGCCTACTTTGCCGAGGGCATCCAGGACGAAATTCTCACTCGTTTGGCGAAGATTGCTGATCTCAAAGTTATCTCGCGCACTTCCACGCAACATTACAAGAGTGCGCCGGAGAATCTGCGCGAGATCGCGAAGCAACTTGGAGTCGCCCACATCCTGGAGGGAAGCGTGCAGAAGAGCGGCGACGCAGTGCGCGTGAATGTGCAGCTAATCAAAGCAGCCAATGATTCTCATCTTTGGGCTGATACCTACGATCGCAAACTGATCGACATCTTTTCGGTCGAGAGCGACGTGGCCAAAGCCATCGCCGAGCAGTTGCGGGCGAAGCTTACTGGTCATGAAGAGCAAGCCATCGCCGCCAGACCAACGGACAATGTCGAAGCTTACGACGCTTACTTGCGCGGGTTAGCGTATACACTGAAAGCGTATAGCCGACCTACCAACTTCCTTGCCGCACAGAAACATCTCAAGGAAGCGGTGCGCTTGGACCCGAAGTTCGCCCTTAGTTGGGCGCTGCTCTCGTACGTCGATGCGCGCGGCTACATCACAACGGCTCTTCAACCCACGGATGCCCTACGTGAAGAAGCGCGGCAGGCAGCCGAGACCGCGCTCACTCTTCAGCCCAATCTCGGCGAGGCCATATTAGCCATGGGCCATTACCACTACGCCTGCTTAAAGGATTACGACACCGCCGTGCATTATTTTGAGCAAGCGCGTCAGTTTCTGCCCAATAGCAGCCAGATTCCTGAATTGCTGGCCTATGTTGCTCGCAGACGGGGCCAGTGGGACCAAAGCGAGCTGTATTTCAAGCAAGCCGAGCGGCTCGACCCACGCAACATCAACCTGATCAGCCAACATGCCCTTACCTATAACGCACTTCGTCGTTTCCCCGAAGCGCTGCGAAAGTTTGATCAGGTTCTCGATATTACGCCGGACGACGTTGATACCCTCGCGACAAAGGCGAATATTGCGCAAGCCGAAGGAGACCTGCTGCGTGCCTCGGCGATTCTCGCTCCGCTGCATCCAAACGCCGACGACTCCAGTGCGGTGGAAACACAAGTTTACCAAGCGATCCTGGAGCGCCGCCCTGCACAAATCATCCCTCGGCTAAAGGAAATATTGGCCAAGCCTGATCCAGCGTTGGGTTTTACCAATGGCGAACTGCGCTTTTTGTTAGGCTGGGCGCAAGAGATCGTCGGCGACCATGCCGCCGCCCAGGAAAGTTGGCGGCACGCCCGCAGCGAGCTGGAATCTTTCCTCAAAGAACAGCCGGAAAATGATCTCCTCATTGGAATTCTCGCACTGACCAATATGGGCCTCGGTGACAAAGCCGCCGCGCTGGCTCTGGCCGAGCGCGCCATGGCCGTCACCCCGATCGAGAAAGACGCGGCGGATGGTCCCATGCCGATCGAGATCTTCGCCCGAGTGGCGGCGCGCATGGGCGAACCCGACCGCGCCATCGCCGCTTTACAGAAACTGCTCTCGATTCCGTACGAGGGCGCACTCGCTGCAAACGTGCCGCTCACTCCCGCGCTGCTCCGGCTCGATCCGATGTTCGATCCGCTTCGGAATGATCCGCATTTCCAAAAACTCCTCGTCTCGCCCGAGCTGAAGAAACGATAAAGCTCAACCATGCTGTTCTACGAAAAGGAGCCACGCTCGAAAGATGAAGTACTGGGAAATAATCGCTGACAATATCAGCAAAGCCGGTCGGAGCTGGGGCTGCGTCTCAGCGATTGATTCCAGCGGACGAACGATCTGGATTGTGGATGCACATCGCGACGACGAAAAGCGTTTCGTTGTTCACGCCGATGAAAAGCTCACCGCGTTTCTGGAATTGGAAAGGTCGGTTTGTATCCACCTGTTGACTGAACAAATTTAAGAACGTCGCCCACGGCGCGGCGGAAGGCATTTTATTAGACGCGCAGAGAAGTTGACTGCGTTTCTGGAATTGGGAGCGGCAATCTGCGCTCACGAACAATTTTCTTGACAAACCGACCATGATTTTCGCAGACTCGGCATCGTCAACCAGAAGAGGAATTAGCAAAGAATTAAGAACCAATCGATCAAAGATAGGAGATCCAATCAAATGAAAAAATTTACCCTGACTGTGCGATACGTCCTCGCGTCGCTTTTCGTAGTGCTTGCTCTGGCTTTGTTATACAGCATGGTCGGTTCTGCAAACGCTATCACCAACGGCGAGCCGGATGCTGGCCATCATCCGTACGTGGGGTTGGCAGTCTTCGATGTTCTGGATGAAAACGGCAACCAGGTCCCATCTCACCGCTGCAGTGCATCCCTGCTTTCACCTACAGTAGTCCTCACTGCAGGACACTGCACCGATGGAACGGTTGCCGCACGGGTTTGGTTCGATGAAGTGGTTCAAGGCAATCCTGAATACCCTTTCAGTGGCGCCACCTCATATGACGGCATTGCTTACACCTTTCCGAGTTTCTGTATCGGATGCGGCAATGGCCTGCCCGGTTTTGCAGCTGGTGATGTAGGCATCATCGTCCTCAGCGAACCAGTTCCTACAAATGTTGTCAGCGAGTACGCCATTCTGCCCGAAGAAGGACTGGTGGATACGCTGAGGAACAAGACACCCATCGATTTTGTGGGTTATGGTGTGCAGTTCCAAGCCCAGATACCCGGAAACCAATTAGACCCGCCACCTCCATTCTCCCGATGGACGGGTCCGCGCCAGCGAATGTTTGCACCCAGTGAATTGGTCTCTGGCAACTTTGTACATAGTGACCAGTTCCTACGACTGGCAATGAACCCGGGCGGCGGCTCTGGTGGTACCTGCTTTGGAGATTCAGGAGGGCCTGATCTACTTGGCGATACCGATATCGTGCTGGGCGTCAACTCGTACGTCACGAACATCAATTGTGCAGGCGTGGGATACTCCTTTCGTATCGATACCTCTGAAGTACTCGAGTGGATCAACAGCTTCCTGTAATCCTGGCTTGGCACCTATCGCGTTGACATCCTGATCAACGGTCAGGTCTTGGCCAGAGCAACATTCGAGTCGCGGTAAAGTCGCACCTAAAGCCATTCTTTGAACTCGCCCGCGTGCTCGTGCGTTTTGATTCACGTTGCCAGCATCGTCGTAAAGGCGAATCACGGCATTGGATAATGTTCTCGCGTTGACAAAGTCGAGGATTTGGGGTTGAAACTCTTTGGCAGCGACTGCGGGCACTCACCGGTGCGGAGAGGCGGTTGGTGGAGGAGTTGGCCGTGCTGAAGAAGTGGACACCGCGCCAGGTTAAGTCCCCGTATAATACCTGGCCCCTCGCAGTTCGTTGCCCTGTTTCTTCGCGGCAACCACGGCTGAATATTTCTAAAGATCGCCTGTTCTCAATGGCGGAGAACAATCAGTAAAGGTACAGACAATATCAGCAAAGCCGGTTGGAGTTGGGGCTACGTCTCAGCGATTGATTCCAACGGGCGAACAATCTGGATTGCAGACGCACATCGCGACAACGGAAAGCGTTTCGTTGTGCACGCGGATGAAAAGCTAACTGCGTTTCTCGAACCTGAAAGCTGACCTGACTTTGCCTAGTTTCGATCTCGCGCGTCTCCAAGCCGCGGTGAAAAAGTTGTCACGTACGGGGCCTTTCGGCCTGAAATGTCTTACGCGCTCGGTACCGGTATGTCATAGCCGGCGAACACGCCGCGCCGGTAGAACCGGTAGTAGCCGCGCTTGTTCTCGCCTTGTATTTCCAACTCGATCTTGGTGTCGTAGAGCTGCTCGCCGACCTTGGGTTTGGCGAACGGCTGGGTCGCGATCAGGGTTCGGCGCGGTTCGAGCTCCATGTTGTTCCGGCCGGGCAGTCCGGTCAGGTGGTTCCGTTGAATCCACTGCCACGTGGTTTCGCCGTCCAGCGTCGGCGTGACCAGCGGGTTGTATTCCCTTTCCTGCGGGTGGATCTCAAGTCGGCTCGTCCGCCGGATGTCATAGCCGACGAACACGCCGCGCCGGTAGAGCCGAACGTAACTATGCGGGTTCGAGCCGTCAAACTCGTGTTCGATCTGCGCGTCGTAGCGCAGTTCTCCGGGCTTCGGCTCAACGAACGGATCAACCGCAACCAGTATTGAGATAAGTTCCAGTTCAACGTTGTCCCTGCCGGGCAGTCCGGGCAGATGATTGCGCTGAAGCCACTGCCACGTGCTCTCCTCGATGTATGCGTACGTGAATCTCGAATCGCCACCGTGCGGAAATTTACCGGTCTGCGCTCCCGCGGCAGCCGTGATGCTCGGTTTATCCTGCCGCGCCGGTCGTTGCGCGTAGTGATGAGTGATGAGTGACGCTGACAACCACGTGCCGAGCGCGACCGCCAACGCCACCGGCCATATCGTCTGCACATCTTGCGCGCTCAGAACCGTCACTGCTCCGAGCGCCGCAACCACGCAGTAGATTAAACTCACGATCGTTTTCATCTTTGAATAATGTAATTTGCCACAGTCGGTGAATGCGCTCGGGGCGTATTGTCCGAAAGATTGACCGCTTCTTGTTCGCGAGCGCATGTTTCCGCGAGCGCATGTTTCGCGACGATCTTCCGATCAGTCCGGGAAATGGGTTTTGATCATCTGGTGCGAGTTTCGAGTCTAGCGAATCCGGCGATTTCGCCAATTCCCTTGCCGTCTTTGCGGTTCCTAAACGTATAGGACTAAAGTCCAATATACGGCTCTCGGGAGTGCTGGTAAAAATGTCTTGGATTACGTTACCCGACGTTTCAACGCATCTTCGACCGGGCTCAAAAGCCGGTTTGGGGGCTTAACCTTCGCTGAGGCACCGCTTAGCGCGATCTCCAGATTCAACTGGAGCCCCGAGTCAGCCGAAGTGAGGCCGCTGTTCAAAGCGCCTCGTGAGGATGATTCCTCGTTCCGCGCGGATTTGGAGCAGTCAACCTAAAAAAAGAAGACGTTTATGAAATTCGTTAATCTCACCAAGCCAATGGCCATGCCTCACCAAGTCCACACCTACACCGAGCTGCTGCAACAGATTCACGACGATCTGCGGATCCAACATCCCGAATGGGTCCAGCCAAATGGCGAATCCCCAACGTGTGATTCTTACGAGGCGCGCCTCATGGAATTGCTCGATCCTTCGACGCGAAGGGGATCCAACGAGTCTATCGCTGGTACTTATCGCGCCCTCGAGCAGGAACTAAATGAGTCGCCCGGAGCGGGGACGACAAAGGCTGCTTTTGGTACGACTTAAAGGTTCAGCCCTTATCCCAACTAAGTAGGCAGAATGAAACATAAAATCAAAAGTTTCATACTTGGTGTAAAAGAAGCGCGCCGGATATTGTGTACTGCCGTTTCATGGTCGGCCCGCCAGAAGAGCAGGTCTCGCATCAAGTCATTTCTCGAAGAGCAGTTCCCCGGCGCGGAGTGTGGCTTTGACGACCGCCTTGATCAGCGTGACGCGCAGCTTCCCTTCTTCGAGTTCGAGGATGCCGTCAATCGTGCAGCCCGCCGGCGTCGTTACCGCGTCTTTCAGCAGCGCTGGATGGTCTCCCGTCTCCAGCACCACGCTCGCTGAGCCCTTCATCGTCTGCGCTGCCAGCAACGTGGCCACGTCTCGCGGCAGGCCGACTTTGACTCCCGCCTCTGCCAGCGATTCCAAAATGATGTACGCAAACGCCGGACCGCTCGCCGAGAGTCCGGTAACCGCGTCCATGTGCTTCTCGTCGACCACCACCGTGCGGCCCACCGCGTCGAACATGGCGCGGGCCATCTCCAGATGCTCAGCTGCCGCATGTGCGCCCCGACAAATCCCCGTCATTCCGCAGCCCACCGCCGAACACGTGTTAGGCATCGCTCGCACGACGGGAACCTTGGGGCCTAGGTGCTGCTCGATGTAGCTGGTGGGCACTGAAGCCGCCACCGAAATCACCAGCGCTTTCTCACCGACGTGCGGCCGGATCTCCTCCAGCACTTCACGGATCGCCTGCGGCTTCATGCAGAGCAGCACAATGTCGGCCTCCGCGACAGCTTTGCGATTGTCGGACGTCACCCCGACGCCAAGACCCTTACTGAGAGTAGCCGCTTTATCGCCGTGCAGTACCGTTGCGCTCACGCGCTTTGGCGAAAACAGTTTTTGCTTAAGATACGCGCGAAGAAGAATGCCACCGAGTTTCCCGGCGCCGAGGACGGCTAGTTTCTGGTCCAATAGTTTGCGTGTCATGGTCCCAGCATTGTTGACGACAATGCTTCGAGGGTCAAAAGGCGCCAGATGATCCTTCGAGCGCCGCGACTGTCTGTCTGCCACAAGATAAAACCATCAATTAACGCTTCGTGCAATAAACGACGTTGTGGCCTCGCTTAAGTCGAATAACGCACCGCATTCGAAGTGAGGTTTGCCAAGCAGCTTGGGCGGTTTCGGGGGGCCCGGCCCGAAAGAGGACTTGCCGTCTTGCAGCGTTTTAACGCAAACTGCCTCTATCCGGCAAGAAATAGATTGCAAGATGCCGTCTAATTATAGTTAGGCGCAATGAGCACGTTATGACCACCGAGCTATGGCTCTTAGTCGCGAGCGTCATCCTTGGTCTCGTTCATCTCATAGCGGCTTCGCACCTGATAAGCTTTCAGTATGGTTACCGCTGGACCGCCAGCAGCCGAGAGGAGCCAGTTCCGCCCCTGCGCGGTCTCGCGAATCGGGTGGACCAAGCAACAACGAATTTTTTGGAAACCTTTCCCTTCTTTGCCGCTCTGGTTTTAGTGGCGCATGTCACTCAACATCACAGCTTACTCACCTTCTGGGGTGCGCACCTGTATTTCTGGGCACGCTTAGGATATTTGCTCGCTGCGGCGGCCGGATATGCTCTGCTGCGTTCGCTTGTTTTCTGGAACACCGCGCTGATAGGTATTGCCTTCTTCGTCATCGCGCTTTTCCGGTAACGTGGTCATGAAATTACGCCTAACCAAATCGATGAAGCCAAGTCCGAAAACTTTCGCGAGCAGGCTGGTTCCATTCCGAAATAAGTCTAGCACACTTGCCACGATACCTTGGATTTCATCCAGGTGCCCGGCTTCCCTGGTGCGATTCGCGTCTTGGCGCTCACGCACTCCTGCCGTAATGTTGTTTAACGCTAGCCATGGCTTATCTTGTTGACTCATGATCTTCCCATCTCATTCGCCCTCGCGGGCTATCCCGTCCATCTCGCAAATTCCCAATCTGCTCGATTCTCGTTAGATCGTGAGTGCGCTGTTCGCAAAATCTGCCATCGGCGAAATGGCGGGCGAAAAAAATCGTCTAGAACGGTCGAAGGAGTGGAGTTAACGTTTCCGGGCAAATGCAGGATGACGAGAAGAGCAAGCCGCGCCTGGAGATCGCGCATGTCTTGTTCATCGATATCGTCGAGTATTCCAAGCTGCTGACCGACGAACAATCAGAGGCGCTTCAGGAGTTAAATCAGCTTATCCGCAATACCGAAGCAGTGCGTGAAGCAGAAGCAGCGGGGCAGCTGATCATCTTGCCGACCGGCGACGGTATGGCCCTGGTCTTCACCGGTTCAGTGGAGGGGCCTGCCGAGTGCGCTTTGGAAGTCAGCCGGGCTCTTCGCGCGCAACCGAGCCTGCCGGTAAGGATGGGAATCCACAGTGGGCCGGTGCATCACGTCAGGGATGCTAACACGCGCGAAAACATTTCCGGAGTAGGAATCAATATCGCGCATCGGGTGATGGATTGCGGCGACGCAGGTCACATTCTGGTGAGCAAGCGCTTCGCGGATGATTTGGCGCAGCATCGTCGTTGGCAGCCTTACCTGCATGAACTAGGCGATGTGGAAGTGAAACACGGAGTTGTTGTTTCGTTGGTCAACCTTTATGCCGAGACGATTGGCAATCCCGCGCCCCCGGCGTGTATCGCTGGGGTACGACGCACCGCGGCTGACGCCACAACGCGCAAAGGACTTTCTCCGGTTCCGCGCGCGATCTTTATCATCGCGGCGTTGCTCCTCACACTTTCCATTGTGTCAGTGATTTTCGCGCCGGCGATCATGCGTTCGGTTGATAAGAACAGAGCGACGTCAGCACCTCAACCGAGCGCTACTGCGTCACCTTCGTTTACCGATGCCATTCAGAACATGGTCAAACAAAGAATCACAGATGAGTTGCAGAAAGGCCTTTCCGGGAAGAGTAACGCACCTACACCAAGAGTAGCCCCGACCCCGGGGAGTCAACCGACGCCCCCGCCGCGCCCGTAGTTTGAGCGCTGCATCTAACTAATCGATGAAGTCAACGGCCCACCCCGATGCAACTTCAGCGTATTTGCCACGGCACCCTGGATTTCATCCAGGCTCCCGGTTTCCCTAGTGCGATTCGCGTCCTCGCGCTCACACACTCCCGCCGTAATGTTGTTCAACGCTAGTCGTGGCTTATCTCTTTCTCGTTAGGCGTCTAGTATGCAGCTCGTGCGTCCCGGCCCCGAATACCTTGCAAGCTACGTCGCCGCGCTCGAGCGTGGGTGGTCTGCCGACAACGAGCGCGGTGTCGATGCTGCACGCGAAGAGCTCTCCCGCATTCAGGCCGATGCAGCGGCGTTTCTCGCCAGCATGGAAGACCGCGAAGCTAAGGGTCCTCGCGTCACTCTCCCAGACGGTTCGACGGCCAAGCGCGTCCCGGGCTTCAAGCGCTGGCTCTGGGACGGCGAATTCTGCGGAAGCATCGGGTTGCGGTGGCAGCCAGGTACTACGGCGCTCCCACCCCATTGTCTGGGGCATATCGGCTATGCGGTCGTGCCGTGGAAGCAGCGCCTCGGGTATGCAAAGTCAGCGCTACGCCTCATACTTCCGGAAGCCAAGGCAGTCGGCCTTCCGTACGTGGAGATCACCACTGATCCGGACAACATCGCGTCACAGCGCGTCATCGAAGCGAATGGAGGCATCTTGGTCGAGCACTTCATCAAGCCGCAGCAGTTCGGCTGCAAGCCTGGCCTGCGCTTTCGCATCATGTTCACATGAAGGCGTCTGACAGCTTCAAGTTCGTCATCAATAACTCTGGGGGCGACAACACGGTGACCTTCGATGTAAAGATTGACCCGCCGATTGGCAGAGGGACCCGAGGATTGAAGCGGCTCTTTGGTGGCCCGGATCACGCCGGGTGGCTGCCGCCCGAAGCTGCAACGCCCCTAGCCGCAGAGGCTATTCGTTAGGGCAGCCTGTTCGATTTCATTCTCACTCTTTCTGATACTTAAGCTGTAAAAGCGTCCACTTTCGAGGAGCCTGCCGCGCACACCAACATTTCCAGGCAAACAACCATCGTCTCGGTAGCCCTGGTGTCGCTGTTCCCGAAAGCTCGTGAAGCAAGGCCTCAAGTCTCCTCATGCGGCGCATCGCGCTTCGGGCGAGCATGCGCAGAAGTAAGTGGTGAGGAGAATCGAGTCCAAAGCGACCGGCCAACAGACGATAGATCAAAGCTCTTTCGCGCTGTACGCTGGCTGCGTGCCGCACTCGCCGTCGAAGTCGACGCAGTGTCGTCCGCAGTTGTTCTTGATGTAAGCGTTTCTGTTCGGCCAGATCGCTCCGCCGTGTATCTACTGAAAAAGCCGTGAACATTCGCTCCTCCTTGACGTCGCAAACACCGTCTGCACTTCCGTTCCATTAAATCCATTTTGGCGGCAACGTTAGTTAAACTGCTCCGGCAAAGTGTAAAAAAACATTAACGTGAGCATTCTTCTCCCGGCAGCGCCACCCGATGCGGCCGACGACTGGCTAGCGTACTGGAAGGATGAAGGATGAAATTGAAGCAACGCTCGCCCTCGCCAGCAGTGGCTGAGCTTTTTCTCGTTAGATCTTGTGAATGTGTCTTTGATATTTTGAGGTACCCAGCAACAATGATCATTGGCAAAATGACGTTTGAATTTCCCATACGCGCCGACGCGAGCTTGCTGATCGGTGTTGCTCTCCTGATCGCAGCGTGCTCGCGGCCTGGTTCCACGGCCGGCTCGTCGGCGCTCAAGCCAATCGACCAGGCTGCGCTGCAGACCATGGTGGACACGACCGCCAAGGAACTCCTGATCCCCGGGGCCGTGGTTCTCTTGCGCACACCCCAAGGCGAGTTCACGGTCACCTACGGCACCACGTTACTAGGCGCTATAAGCCCACCCCGCGCCGACACCCACTTCCGGATCGCCTCCAATACCAAGACGATGACGGCCGCGGTGATCGTGCTGCTCGCCCAGGAAGGCAAGCTCAGTCTCGACGATCCAGTCTCGAAGTACGTCTCAGACGTGCCAAACGGCGACAAGATCACCATCACCGAACTGCTGAAGATGCGCAGCGGCCTTTACAGCTACGACGACGACCCCGAGTTCTGGGCGATCCTCGACCATGACCCGACCAAGGTCTGGTCCCCAGCCGAAGTGCTGGCGATCGCGTTCAAGCACCCGCCCTACTTTCCACCCGGTACGGGCTTTCACTACTCCAACGCCAACTACGCGCTCCTCGGCCTCATTGCGGAAAAGGTCGACGGGAAGCCGCTGGCTAGTTGTTTCCAGGACCGTTTGTTCGGACCGCTGGGCCTGAAGGACACCCTGCTCCCCGCCATCACCTCGAACACCCTCCCCGATCCCTGCTCGCACGGCTACTTGTACGGCGGATGCTCCTTCAGTAACCTAGTGGACAAGCCGTACCCGCCCGACCTCCAAGCCGCGGCCCGGGCCGGAACCCTCAAGCCTGACGACTGCTCCGGCCAGAACCCTTCCTACGCCTCGGCGGCCGGGGGCGTCATCTCGACTGCCAACGATCTCGCCACCTGGATCCAGGCACTGGTCGGGGGCAAGGTGCTCAACGCCGACTATCAGCGCCAGTGGCTCGACAGCGTGCAGCTCGAAGATCCGAGCAAGCCCGACGGCCTACATTACGGGTACGGCATCACCCAGCTGCGCTGGGGAGCGAACACGCTCTATTTTCACGGTGGCGAGATGCCCGGTTTCAACTCCTTCATGGGCTACGACCCCGCCAGCAAAATGACGCTCGTGGTCTGGACCAATCTGACTGTATCGCTCGACGGAAAGGTGACGGCCAATGCCCTCATGTTAAAAGTGCTCGATCAAATCTACGTGGTGTCACCTGTGCCGCCCTCGCCGTCGC
>JAALOD010000072.1 GCA_013372845.1 Candidatus Udaeobacter sp. | reverse complement strand
CCAATTGGGTTTGACGGGTTAGAATCGTCATAAACAAACTGACCGAAGTTCGCGAAGACGTCGATTTTCACCAAAGGTTCCGCTGGAGGTGGCGGGGCTACATTTTTCCCGTCCTTGCTGTAGGACACTGGCTCCGCTGCTCCGCCACCGATGGTAAACGTATGTTTCCACTGTTCCGCCAAGCCTTCCGGATTGATGTCGTCATCCCACACCATTCGAGTATAGATGAACGGGTTCGGCATTCGGCCGCCGGTGAACGTAAAGCCGGGGAAGCCTTTGTAACCTCCGTATGCCTGGCCGACAAAGACGCCGTCATCCCCTTTTGCGAACGGTCCGCCACCACCGGGCGACGTGGTCGATGTGTCGGCGCCGAAAGTGACGTTCGTTGACCGTGGGCCGGCGCCGGTCTCCAAGCGCACGCCGAAAAACCAATCATCCAGAACGGTTCCCCGCAAACCTATGCGGAGGCGATAGCGCTCGCGTTCGCGCTCCTGCCAGTCATTTTGGTTATCCTGACCGAACTGAAAGTGGTCGGGAAGTCTGCCACCTCGATATTCGTAGCGCAGGCGCAGATCACCAAAGAGCTCCAGCTCAGTGATCGCCGGGAACAATTTCCATTTTTCGCCGCCGTGTAATTCGGGCACGACTCTCTCGACGTATGTCTTTCCATCGCTGGTCACCTCCGTCTTGGTTTTGCCTTCCGCGCCAACCACAGGTTCCCAAGAGGTGCGCTTCTTTAATCCCGCAACCTCCCGTTCAAGCTCGGCGTTGCGCTTTTGCAGCTGGCTAACGGCCTGTTCGAGCTTTTGCAGCCGCTCGGCATCGGATGGGGTCTCGGCAGCAAGCGGTGGGGTCGAGGCCAGCAACAGTACCGAAACGACAACGCAGGTCTGCCATAAAAAACATCTTCTGATCGACATGATTTGTCTCCTAGCTAGCCGCGGTTTTCGGGCGGCCGTTCTGTGACTGTCTCCCGCGGGACCCTGAAAGTTGCTTCAATGCCTCCACTCTGCTGTTGCCACGAATCGGCGGCTCGCCCTCTTTGGACAGGATCGATGCGAGCGAGATCGACCGATGAAGGAAAGGCGGCGTGACTTTATCGCGACGATATTTGCGAAGCGTGATCTCGACGATATCTGCAAGAGTGAAGCGATCGAGCACAGCAGTGATCGCGTTTCGAACGTCGAACATCAACATCCTTAGGCCACAGTGAATTTCGTCCGGGCAAGAGCAGCGCGCGTAGGATGTGGCGCTGACGCATCGGATCGGCGCCAGCGGTCCGTCGATTAACCGAATGACGGCGCCGAACTTTATCTGGCTCATCGGCCGGGCTAGCGAGTAGCCGCCGAACTTCCCGCGCCTGCTTTTCACATATCCGGCAGCTTTGAGTTGCGTGAAAATCTGCTCGAGGAATTTGATCGGTAGTTTTTCTTTTGACGCCAGTTCACTTATCTGGAGCATCGGCCACCCGAGCTCGGACGCGATGCCAAGATCGATAAGCGCTCGGAGCGCGTATTCGCCACGTTTAGAAAGTTTCATGTCGTGCTCTTGGACGCGGATGCCGCTCGCAGTGTCCATTCTCGCCGCATTTTCCGTTGAGAGAGTCGAACATGACGAGTGCGGCCGAACCGCCGATCACCCGGCCTGACATGCAGTCCATTGGCGCCCTCATCCCCTTCTGGTGCGCGAAACAGTGCGCTTGATACCACAGCCAATGCAGACGCTCCGACGATGAGAATGAGCGCACCGCCGAAGCGCGATATTGCTTCATATTCAACCCAAATGGTGCCCGCGCAGAACGATGCCAAACAAATTATTCCCGCTATATTTTTCATAGTCATATTCCTCCGTTTTCGTTCTAATGTCTACTGAACTCCTATGAATTAGTATCCCTACTACTTCAGTAGGAAATAGAGCGCAAGCATTTTTTTAAGAATTTTTTCGCGGCCACAAACGCTCGCGTTAAGTGCGTGCCGCGAGCCCGATGGTGTGCCGCAATCAGCCTCCGACACCGACCCGTTCTAACGGATGAGGAAAACAGGTCCGCTGAAATGATCCTTAGCAGGAATATGCCGTCAGAGGCGCGAGAGAGGCCTTGCAGAATAGCAGCCTCACCACGCTCGACCACAGTCGCGGCTATGCTTCAGGAGTTGTAGCCGAATCGAGCATCGAGTTCCCTCAATGCATGCGCAGCGTATTCTTGATCCTCGGCAGACAGATACTCGCGATATCCTCCAACTTTGCCGCGGCGCACTTTGAACGACTCCGGATCACGCACATCACCCGGATGCAGAATTTTTGAATCAAAAACTCCGGCAGCTTCTAATTTTTGCATGTTCTCGAAACGGGAAAACTCAAGCGCCTCTTGAAAAATCGACACATCCGGCGTCGTATCGCCGACTACGGCAAGCAGGTCTCGAAAATGTTCGGCTGGAGATGCGCGTAGCGCCTCGTACCGGACAATCGTGAAATCCTTTCGACTCGAAAATTCGTTAAGCCAGTCGTTCATCGCCCGGACAATGCCGCGGATTCCAAATCTTTTGTCGCGCAGAACCACACTGACGGATTTTTGCTTCAATGCTGCATCGGCGCTGGGATCGCGCCGCGTCATTTGTAAATAGAGAGAGACGAAACAATCCCGGGGATCCCGCACGAGCAGGATAATCTTTGCTTTTCGAAGTTCTCTTCTCGGAACGAGATATTTGCCGCGCACGCGGTCCCAGCGATTGCCCTTCGTCCAGTGCTCAAAACGATCGTGGGAGAATATTACCCGGGGAAATCCCGGACGATCGTACCGCCCGGGCTGCAGTGTGAAATCAAGGGCGTGACGTTTGCATAAGTAAGCGCAAAGAAATGTCCGGATCCATGTGCGTCCGCTTTTTGGCGCTGAAAGGATAACGACTTCCCCGCCTGAAAGCAGCCTCGCGCGACTACTGAAGTTTCGGCGCGTCCAACGCAGGGAGCGCCGGAAAAATCGAGAGAGCGGGGCTGACTTCTCGGGAAGCCCCGAAAGTTCCCTGGGCTGGATCGCTTCACCAGAGGCCATGTCCGCCTGTTGCGTGTCGGCCAAGGATCGAGCTGTTATTTGAATCGCCATTCCCGGAATTACTTTTTAGAGCCGCGCCTCCACGGGCCTTGCGGTCCTGTTGCATAAGACGCTAAAAAGAGGTATTTGTTCAAGCACAAAAAAGGGGGCGTACTGGCTTCGACTCATCGTTCGAAGCGCAGGCGGCATGTCGAGGATGGTTCGTTGGCCTCGTTAAAAACCGGACCAAAAAACAAACGCAGACAACGAAGGTCTCGCTCTCGCGGCTTAATTGACCGCGACGTTTGCCGTGGGACGCCTGCTACGACGGCAAACGTGGACAGCAGGCTAGCGAATCGGTGGAGCGACCGCGCCGGTTCGTGAATCGATTTCGTGGACGCTCGGGAGTCGGTAGTGTGCCGGCGCATCGCTTGGCTCCTCAGAATTTGTCGTCGGATAAACATGTAGATGTTTGCGCGGATAGCGAAGAGGACAGGGGTTCAACTCCCCTCGCCTCCAGCCCCGAAAGCTTTCGGGGCTGTCGGCCAGACGCCTTAGCAAAGGCGGACTTCGCCTGATAATGTCTCCACGGCTCAAAGCCACAACGCTGAAGACGGCCATTTATTACTCACTGCCCACCGGATTTGAGCCATTCACTCCAGAGTTGCGGCCGACCATCTGGATTGGCGCGAGCATAATCGTAAAACACGCGAACAAATGCGATCCGATCTTCTACGTAAGGAGCCTTCCAGTTCCCAGGCCCAACTGGACGCATTACATCGTAGTCGAATGAGAGTAATTTCTGACGGCGCACAATCTCCTCGAGAGATACACGAGTCGCATTTCGGAGCATGTCGTACAGCACCATGAATGTGGTCGTTCGTCCAAGTCCGGCTTCGCAATGAAAATGCGCCCAGGCGTTCTCCGGAAGTCCGCGAACGGCAACAATAAATCGATCGACCGCGTCATCGAGCGGTCGCGTATGGTCCGTAACGGCGACCCGCACATAACTGGCGCCTGCGGACGACACCAGATCGCGTTCGATGCTCGCTTCTTTTACAATCACCTGTTGCGGCACGGCAGAGTCAGCGTCGCCCTTTTTGACCGGCTTACCGGGCCGAACGGCGATTTCGCTCCCTGGTCCAAGCGATTGCGCCCATACACCTTCGGCCTCTTCGATTTCAGTCTGGCTGCGACCGACATTCGCCCAATCGCGTGTCGCGAACCAACTAACAGGCAGGCCGTTGACAAATATGTGTGTTTCTTGCCGTAGATCGAAAATGGTGACCGGACCATGCATTCGCGTCAGCAAAAGTCTGAGGTTATCAGCGGTAAACTCTCCGCTGCCAGAGGCATGAAGATCGATCAGCCCAGTGGTCGAAGGGGTTTTGCCATCGCTCGCCTTAAGCGGATCATCAGTTGTGCGGACGTTGCGCGGCCAAGCCCGGGCCAGCGTTAGGTCAATGTCCCAAATCAGCACCGGCGAGTCTGCAGAACGCACCGGCGGATTCTTTTGAACGAGCGTAACGGCGAGGAAAACTGCGGGAGAAAAGACAAAACAGAATGTCCCGAGCCGGCCGCCAGGCAAATGAGCGATGAAATTCATGCGGGCCGCGCCAACATTGGAGACGAACACCTCCGGCAGGCAAGGAATTTTTACTAATTCACATTCCAAACTCGCAATTCGCGCGGGCTGATTTAATTCTGAAATCATGGTCGACGCGCTCACTCCAATGATGCAGCAGTACCGGCGGCTCCGAGGCAGCATTCCGGCAGATACGCTCTTGTTGTTCAGGCTCGGCGACTTCTATGAACTGTTCTTTGAAGACGCAAAGGAAGCCTCGGTCTTGCTGAACGTCGCACTGACCAAGCGCAACGGCGTTCCGATGTGCGGTATGCCGTATCACGCAGCGCAGACTTACATTGCAAAACTGATCAAGGCTGGCCGACGCGTGGCGATTTGCGATCAGACGAGCGAGCCGCAACCGGGAAAAATCGTTTCCCGCGACATCACCCAGATCATCAGCGCGGGAACTGTGAGCGATCTCGACTTACTCGAAGCGAAACGCGCGAATTATCTGGGCGCGGTTTACGCCGACTGCGGCATATTTGGTTTTGCTTACACGGACCTCACCACCGGCGAGTTCCGGCTCACCCAACTGCCAGATCGGCAATCGCTCTTTGACGAACTCGCGCGCGTTTCGCCTTCGGAACTGCTCATCAGCTCCGAACAGAAAGATCAGCTCGGTGACATCGATCACGCGCTCGAGTACGACAGCTACGCGTTCCTGCCGGAGCAGGCGATCTTCACCTTGTGTGAGCATTTCAAAACGAAATCGCTGGACGGATTCGGCTGCGGAGAAATGTCCCGGGCGGTCGCTGCCGCGGGCGCAATCGTTCATTATTTGAAGCACCAGCTTCGGCGTAACATCGATCATCTCACCTCGTTGCGCTGCGATGCGCCGGCGGAATACGTCACGCTCGACGCCGCGACCCAAACGAATCTTGAGCTGGTCGAATCGCGCGGGGCACGCAACACCAGTTTGCTCGCAGTTCTTGATCGGACTGTCACGCCGATGGGTGGCCGGAGGTTGCGTTCGTGGATTTTGCAGCCGCTGCGCAATCTGCATGAGCTCGAGCGACGCCAGCAACTGATCGCCGATTTGTTGCAGGAACCAGATTTACTTGCGGCAATTCGCGCACAACTGAAACCCATTCGCGACATCGAACGCGCAACATCGCGACTGAGCCAGGCCTCGGGAAACGCGCGCGATCTCGTGGCCCTGAAATTTTCCCTTCAGGAAATCCCCCGACTTAAAGGCGAACTGCAAAAGCTGATCCAGCGAGCCAGCTTTGGAAAGACGCCTGTCGTTGCTGAGAGAGACGGCGGGCTCGGCGAGCCCGCCCTACCATTACAATTACAAAGCGCGATTCACGAAATGCCGCTGTTGACTGAGAAGCTAGGAAAAGCAGTCGTCGACGATCCGCCGTTCGCTCTAAAAGACGGTGGAATTTTTCGGGATGAATACGACACCGATCTTGACGAGCTGCGACGGGCGTCGCGCGATGGAAAAAATTGGATCAGCCATTTGCAGGAGCGCGAGATCGCTGCAACGGGCATCAAGTCACTCAAGGTGCGTTACAACTCCGTTTTTGGTTATTTCATCGAGGTCACCAAATCGAACCTTGCGAATGTGCCTGCGCACTACACGCGCAAGCAAACCACCGTAGGAGGCGAGCGATTCGTCACACCCGAGTTAAAGGAGATCGAGGCAAAAATCCTCGGCGCAGACGAACGTGCGCGGCAACTTGAGTACCAGCTTTTCCAAAAACTGCGCGAGGAAACTCTGCGGGAACTGGAGTCGATCCAGCAAACTGCCGCGGCCGTTGCAGTGCTCGATGTGATTTGCGCCCTGGCTGAGACTGCGCGGTTGTTCCGTTATTGCCGGCCGCAATTAAACAATACGCTGCGGCTGGTAATCAAAGACGGACGGCATCCGGTACTCGACCAGAATCTGGTGGAAGAAAAGTTTGTGCCTAACGACACCTCGCTGGATGGCGAGACCGTCCGACTCGCGATCGTGACCGGCCCAAACATGGCGGGAAAATCCACTTACATTCGCCAGGTCGCGTTGATTGGGCTGATGGCTCAAATAGGCAGCTTCGTTCCGGCGGAGAGCGCCGAGATCGGGCTGGTGGATCGTATTTTCACCCGCGTCGGCGCGAACGACGACATAGGACGCGGCCAATCGACATTCATGGTCGAGATGAACGAGACTTCGAATATCGTCAATAACGCGAGCGAACGCAGCCTGGTGATACTGGATGAGATCGGCCGCGGCACATCCACATTTGACGGCCTTTCCATCGCCTGGAGCGTCGCGGAGTTTCTCCACGACAAGATCAAAGCGCGCACGTTATTCGCCACGCATTATCATGAGTTGACCAAACTCGCGGCGGAACGCAAAGGCGTTGGCAATTTCAATGTCGCAGTCCGCGAGTGGAATGACCAAATCATTTTCCTGCGCAAAATCATCCCGGGCGGCGCGGACAAAAGCTACGGTATTCAGGTCGCCCGGCTGGCAGGTTTGCCAAAGGAGATTCTTGATCGGGCGAAGGAGATTCTCTCCCATCTGGAGAAACCGGATGGCATAACTGCGCCGTCCACCAAGCCGCACAAAAGGGCGGCAAAAGCAGGTGCTACAACCGAAAAACCGCAGCTGGATTTGTTGTGAAACTGAGTGGTTGCCTGCCCCGGCGAAACGTGCACGCAGCAAAATTGCGTATTGTGATAAACTATCCGCAATGGCGGTTAAGACGGAAAAGGAACTGAACGAGACGCAGCGCAACCTTTGGCTCAAGGCAGTAGCCGCCGTTGAGCTGCGCAATCTCGGTTACGCAATTTCGCTTTTGCAGGAAATCCTGAAACAGGAACCGCGATTTCTAACGGGACGACAATTGCTGCGGCGCACTGAAGTTACGAAAAACAAGTCAACCAAGAGAAGTTTTTTCAATATTTCGACTGCGCCGATCGCTGTCATGAAAGCGCAGCGAGAAATCAAGAAGGACCCGAAACGTGCCGCCGAAATGCTGGAAAAGGTGCTGGAAGACGAACCTTATAATCGACAGGCGAACCTGGCTTTAAAGGAAGCGGCGACTGCAGCAGGCTGGCCTGAGATTGGCGTGTTCGCGCTGCGCACGTTGCTGGAAGAAAATCCGCGCGACGCCAAAGTGTTGCACGAACTCGGGCGTTTGTACCGCGAGCTGGGAGAGAACGATCAGGAAGTCGAAGTCTATAATCAAATCATCGAGCTAAATCCATTGGATGCCGAAGCGCTCCGTCGGGGCAAAGACGCGGCGGCGCATGCGTCCATGAAAAGCGGTGGATGGACGCAGGCCGAAAGTTACCGCGACCTGATCAAGGACAAAGAGATGGCGATTTCGCTCGAACAGCAAAGCCGGATACGATTGACCGGCGAATCGCTCGAGCAACAGATCGCCGAAACGCACGCGCGTCACAAGGCAGAGCCGAAGAACGTCGACCTTGTGCGACGCTTGGGCGTGTTGAACGAGGAAAAGGAGGACTTGGAGGCAGCGATCGGCTGGTATCAATGCGCAGCTGACCTGACCAAAGGTGCGGATACTGGATTGGTCCGGAAAGTTTCCGATCTGAAAATCAAATGCCTGGAACGCGAGATTGCCGCGCACGAGGAATTTCTTTCAACACGCAACGCAGCCCATGAGTTGCATGCGAAAAAGTCAGAAGAACTAAAGGCCGCCAAAGCGAAGCGCGCAGAAATCCTCATCGCAGATGCACGTGAACGGGTCGCTCGAAATCCGACCGATCTTCAGCTTCGATTCGAGTTGGGCGAGCACCTCGTCAGCGCCAGACGTTTTCGCGAAGCCGTTCCGGAGTTGCAGCGGGCGCGGCAAAATCCACACGCCCGCTTAAAAGCGATGAACTTGCTCGGTTGTTGTTACGGCCAGCTTGGCATGCTTGATCTTGCAACGAAGCAATTGGAACAGGCGTCGAAGGAAATTTTGTCCATGGACGCGGTTAAAAAAGAGATCGTCTACAATCTTGGACTTGTTTACGAGCGGATGGGCGACCGGGAAAAATCGCTCGCCTGCATGAAGCAAATTTACGAAGTCGAACACGGATACAAAGACGTGGCGTTCCGCGTAGAAAGCTCGCGAGCAGAATATCTCTAAGCGTAATCGGGGTGCGGAAAACTCCGGGCAGGCGCTCCTACTCTTTCTCTTGCTGACGCTCCGGCCTCCGCAGGTCACTGCGAGCTGAACACGAGCATAAATAGAGAACACGAATCGAAACTGACCACGTCCGAGGTGATGCCGATTTTCGATTCTTAAGTGCCGGATTATTCCGGCATGTTTCCAAGGAAAAAGATATGAAAAGACAATCACAGTGATCTCAAAGTTTTCGTTCTTCCTCTAATAGTCGGATCGTTCTGCATCGCTGGGGCGGTCATGGCTGAAGATAATGCAGCCGGGAAGAGCTCTTCAGTGAGCGAAAAGACAAGACTTTCATGAAGAAAGCGCCAAGGGCGGGATGATGGAATTGCCATGGGAAAACGGCTGAACAAAACGCCCAAAGTGAGGATGTAAAATCATTCGGCAAGCGAATGGTCACCGATCACAGCAAGGCGAACGACGAACTGAAATCGATCGCCGAGCAAAGGGTGTGAAACTTCCAACCAAAGAGCACACCGGAAAATGGAGTTCGGACAAGGCCTACATGGACGCGATGGTCAAGGATCACGAAAAGGATTTGGCCGAATTTCAGGAGGAGGCAAAAACCGGTAGCGATCCCGAGGTGAAAAAGTTTGCGGAGGACACGGCCAAGATTGTCCAGGAGCATCTTGACCTGGCTAAAGAAACTCAGAGCAAGCTGCAATAAGGAAGACACTGACTGCGATGCGGCACGCCTCGAAAGGCGTGCCGCTTTTTTTATGCTGCAACGTTTTCGGGTTTTGCGCCTGGGCTAAAAGCATTGTGCCATCTAAAAGCACCTTGGCTTTTCCGATGCGAAACTTGATCCTTTAGTCCATGCGCAAGACGAAAATCATCTGCACCCTGGGCCCGGCGACGGAAAAGACCGAGGTCTTGCGCCAGCTAATACAGAAAGGAAGCGACGTCTTCCGAGTAAATATGAGCCACGCCACCCACGAATGGGTGCGCGAAATTGTTCCACGCATCCGAATGCTCGCACAAAAAGCGGGCCGGCCGGTTGCGCTTCTCCTTGATACGCAAGGCCCGGCTATCCGGACTGGCGATCTGAAGGCCAGTCTGCATTTGAAGCCGGGCGACATTCTGGGGTTCACCGTGCGCGGCGCGAAAAGTAAGGAGCGCTATTCCGTGGACGTGAATTACCCCGGTTTTGCCGACGATGTGACGGTTGGCGGCACGATTCTGGTCGATAATGGCTTGATCAAATTGCTCGTGCTCGATAAAGGAAAAAGTCGTGTGCGCTGCAAGGTTTTGACGCGCGCGATCCTCGGTTCGCGGCGTCACATTAATTTGCCCGGCGTACATGTGAATCTCCCCTCGCTCACGAGCAAGGACCTGGCCGATGTCTCCCTCGGCGTGGAGTTGGGCGCGGATTTCATCGGGCTGAGTTTCGTGCGCGAGAAGAGCGACATCGAACAGTTGCGAAAACTTCTGGCTAGGAAAAAAAGCAATGCGCAGATCGTGGCAAAAATCGAGGATCAACTGGCGGTGCGCTCCATCGACAAGATGATCGAGAGCGCGGACGCAATCATGGTCGCGCGCGGCGATTTGGGAATCGAATGCCCGATGGAAGATTTACCAATCATCCAGCGCCGAATTGTGAAAATTGTCTTCGCCTGGCAAGCCAGTGATAGTGGCGACTCAGTTGTTGGAATCGATGATCACAATCCTCTGCCCACGCGCGCCGAGATCACCGACGTGGCAAACGCGTTTTCGAACAGGCCGACGCTCTGATGCTTGAGCGGCGAAACGACGATCGGCCGTTACCCGATTGAGTGCGTAGAGTCTTGCGCCGCGTGGCGATGCGTATCGCGCAGCGGCGGGGCGGGTTATGCAGAAAGCCTGCTGGAAATGTTCGGCAGAAAATGGTGGCTTCGGCTGTCACGCTGGCGGACTCGCTACAAGATTCAAAACTAGTTGTCTTCACGCTACAGGGAAGGATGGCGCGGTATGCTTCAAATCTGCGGCCGCAGCGCGCACCGATCTTTGCTTTCACTCCGAGCGAGGAAGTTTACAGGCAACTCGCGCTTTACTGGGGAACGTTTCCGGCTTGCATCGATTTCGCCGCCGGTCCGGACAGGACGATTTCAGCAGCCGAGAAGTTTTTGCGCAAAAACAAGTGGGCTACACCTGGAGACCGCATGGTAATTGTCAGTGACGTGCGTATGGGTCGCGAGCTTATCGATTCGATCCAACTGCGTGTAGTGAAATGAAAGCAAAAACGCGCGGACAGGAAGTCCGCGCGTCCTAAACCAAAGACATTGACCCAGCTTAAGCTTCCACGGGCAACTCGACGTCGACCGGACGCTCCTTCTTGCTGAGCGCGCGGCGCAACTTCGATAGCGCGATGTTTTGCAACTGACGAATCCGTTCCCGGGTGACGCCGAATTTCTTGCCCACTTCTTCAAGCGTTTTCGGTTTGCCGCCGTCCAGTCCGAACCGCTGGAAAATGATCTTCTTTTCACGATCATCCAGCACATCAAGCAGCCCGCCGACTTCGTTGCGCAGGTTTTTGTCGCGCAGCAGCTCAAATGGCGTTTGCGCGTCCTCGTCGCCAACAATCTCGCCGAACTCGGTGGAATCATCGTCGCTAATCGGCGCATCGAGCGACGCCGGGCGGATCGACACAGTCTTGAGCTGCGAAACTTTTCCGCTGGCAATTCCAATTTCATCACCCAGCTCTTCGTCGGTGGGTTCGCGGCCCAGCTCCTCGCTCATTTGCAGGGAAACCCGGCGCATCTTGGAGATTTTGTCCACCAGATGCACAGGCAGACGAATCGTCTTGCTCTGGTTCGCCAGCGCCCGTTTGATGGACTGTTTGATCCACCACGCGGCGTAAGTGCTAAGTTTCCCGCCCTTCGCCGGATCGAACCGTTCCACCGCCTTCATCAGACCAATATTTCCCTCTGAGATCAGGTCGAGGAGCGGAAGGCCCAGATTCGCGTAGTCATGCGCGATCTTGACGACCAGACGCAAGTTAGACCGAATCATCAGCGCCCGCGCTTCGCGATCGCCTTTCTTAATCTTAGCGGCCAGCTCGATCTCCTGGTCCGGAGTCAACAATGGGATTTGCCCGATCTCGCGCAGGTAAATCTTAATTCCGGTATCGCTATCCTCAGCAGCCATATAACTCTTTTTCATTAATCATTTTGGGGGGTTGGATCGACAACCTCCCGTACATCTTTTTCGGCGCAGGCTTGTCGATCACGCGTTGTAGCATCCTGTAAACTACTTAACAAGGTTAAATATTCTGAATAGTGACACTGACCGGACGCCTCCTGTTCAATCTTTTTGGGACTCCTACTCGCCCTGCAGTTTGTAGGGCTATTTTGCATAAACATCCCCACATATTCTACGAGATTTGTAGCGGTTATTGCCCTCCCACTTTAGAGGGATATTTGACGCTTTTCCACACAGTGATTTTCTGCAACGCTGCAACAGCGATGCTGGCAAAAATTTACTCCGCGGCTGTTTACGGCGTGGACGCATACGAGGTTGAGATCGAGGTCAACGGCGCTGGTGGTGATCCAAACATCGTTATCGTTGGCCTGCCAGACGCTGCTGTGAGGGAAAGCCGCGATCGGGTCACCACGGCCATAGCCAATAGCGGCTACTACTGGCCGCGCGGCCGCACGACGATCAATCTTGCCCCGGCCGATATCAAAAAAGAAGGACCGAGCTTCGACCTGCCAATCGCCCTTGGAATGATCGCGGTGACAGAAGCACTGGACAGCTCGCCGTTTGAAAACTTCAGCTTTGTAGGTGAGCTCGCCTTGGATGGCACGGTCCGAGCCGTCAAAGGCGTTTTGCCGGTCGCATTGGAGGCGCGGCGTCGCGGCAAGCGTGCGTTATTCGTTCCAGAGGCAAACGCTCTCGAAGCCGCAATGGTCGATAAGATCGACATCTACGGCGTGCAAAATTTGCGGCAGACGTTCGCGTTCTTGCGCGGCGAAACGCCGTTGCTTCCAACGCGCGCTGATTTGACGGGATTTTTTGCCGCCCACCAAAGCTATGACGTCGATTTCGGAGATGTTAAGGGCCAGGGACACGTCAAACGCGCGGTTGAAGTCGCGGTGGCTGGCGGTCACAACGTCTTGATGGTCGGGCCGCCCGGCTCGGGAAAATCGATGCTGGCGAAACGTATTCCTACCATTATTCCGCCTCTTTCACTCGAGGAAGCGATTGAGACGACAAAGATTCACAGCATCGCCGGGTTGCTCGATACCGAAAAATCCTTTGTCTCCACGCGACCATTTCGTCCGCCGCATCACACCATCAGCGACATTGGGCTGCTGGGCGGCGGCGCGTTCCCAAACCCGGGCGAAGTGAGTCTCGCTCACAATGGTGTCCTCTTCCTCGATGAGCTGCCCGAATTCAAAAGATCGGCGCTGGAAGTAATGCGCCAGCCACTGGAAGACGGAAAAGTTACCGTTTCCCGTGCAGCGGGCACCGTCACTTTCCCCTCAGAGTTCATGCTCGTCGCCGCGATGAATCCGTGTCCATGCGGCTACTTTGGCGACCTCAAACGCGAATGCCGTTGCGGTCCGGCCCAGGTGCAGCGTTATCGCCAGCGCGTCTCCGGCCCGTTGCTGGACCGTATCGATCTGCACATTGAAGTGCCAGCTGTCGAATATCGAGACGTCGCCAGCGAGCGCGCTGAAGAGACGTCTGCCGCGATCCGTGAGCGCGTTTTTCGCACGCGTCAACGTCAGCAAGAGCGGTTTCGCAATGACCCAAAAGTAAATTGCAACGCCCGCATGGCCACGCGCCAACTTAAGCAATACTGCACACTCACTCAGGATTCGCAGGAATTGATTCGCGTAGCCATGAGCGAACTGAACTTAAGCGCCCGCGCTTACGATCGGATTCTGAAAGTTTCGCGCACCATCGCCGATCTCGATGGCAAGACTGAGATCTCGCCTGAGCATGTGAGCGAAGCGATTCAATATCGCACATTTGACCGCACGCTCTGGGTGTAGCCGATCGGATCAGGGATTCTGCGCGCCCGCTCGTGATCGTGCTCTGCCCTCCAATTACGGTCGCGAACAAGAGCATCGGCAGGAGCAAACAGATTTGAATCCGACGAGCGAGTGAGGTGCATCTCAAAGGAAACAAAAAAACGCTCGAAACATGAAACCAATACCCTTAACGACTCCTGATCACAACCGCCGCGATTTGTTTGTTCCCACAGGACGCGAACGCCACCGGATGCCCGTAACAGATTACAGGTATCACTCCGTCGCATTCGAAGGATTCAGCGGACGTTATCTGCGCAATCCCGCGCAATCGTTTTGGAACATCGCCGGCAATTACTTGAAAGATGAAGCGCGCCACGACTTCTGGAGTGAAGCTGCGCTTTTTGCAGTTATCACTGTCACGGCAGCACTTCCCTTGATGAATAACCTGCACGCATTGATAGAATTCGTGCGTGCGATCACCTCTCACTAAGACGCCCAAGTTTCGGCAGATTGTTGCCGTACTACTGTTGTCGCTTGCCGGTTGTGGCTCCGAAAGCGATCGCGTGCTTGAGGAGACTTTCGAGAGGCTCGACACGATCCAGCCAAACACGGACATAAGCATCCAAAACGGCGATGGCGCGGTTCTGGTTTACGGTTCAAACACCAACGAAATGCAGGTCCACGCGACGAAGAAAGCCTATAGCCGCACGCGGCTGAAAGAGATTGCGATCGATGTCTCTGTGCAGCCAGCTCGCGTTGCAATCAAGGTCAGGCTTCCTCCCAAACCGACGTGGGCTCTGTCTGATCGCTCAGGCACGGTTGATTGCACCATTGTAGTTCCTGCAACCACCAACATATCGCAGCTGCGGCTTGATGCGGGCGAAGTTTTCGTGGACGGAATGCGAGGACGAAGCTTGCGTGCCTGGTTAGGCGATGGTCGCATGTTCGCTCACAACTGCTTCGCGGACGTCGACCTTGCACTGCAACGCGGCAATCTCACTATTTCTTACGACTGGTGGGAACATGGAACGTTTTCCGTCCAGGCAAATGTCGCGCGCGGAAACGCATGGGCGTTTCTTCCCAGCGATGCCGCCTTTCGTCTTATCGCCGAAACGCTGCATGGAAAGCTCGCCAGCGACTTTGATGATACAGCTGCGCAAACGGCGCCCGCAGGAGCTAAGAAAATCGACACGTTAGTTCACGGTGGAGGAAAGGCCGCGATCAAGGTGCGTACGGCAAATGGTGAAATTAAGATCGTGGAGGCAAATCCATAAGGGTTCGCTTGCGTCGGGTTCGGCATCCAGTATCTAGACCTTCCATGCCTTCATTCGACATCGTCTCCGAAATAGACAAACAGGAACTTGATAATGCGGTCAATCAGGCGCGCAAGGAACTGGCGACTCGTTTCGACTTCAAGGGCATAATAACTGAGATACTTCTCGAGAAGGACAAGATCACGCTCACCGCGCAAGATGCAGGTCATCTTCGGGGATTGCGCGACATCCTCATCGGCAAACTTTCAAAGCGCGGCGTGGACTTGCGCAATATTCAACAGGACGAGGCGGCAATTTCATCTGTCGGCCACGCCCGGCAGGAATTGAAGATTCAACAGGGTCTGGAAGGAAACAAAGCGAAGGAAATTATTCAGGCAATCAAGTCACAAGGTTTCAAGGTGCAAAGCCAACTGCAGGATCAGCAGATTCGAGTGACCGGAAAGAAGAAGGACGACCTCCAAGCAGTCATTCAATTCATCCGCGACCGAGACTTTGGTGTTACAACAAATTTCAAAAATTTCCGAGACTGACCTGTAGCCGCTTCGCTGGGCGAAGCGCCTCGCGCACCTGTCGAACTTAACCGCCTTGCACGGGCGGCATGATCGAAATTTCCTCTCCCGGAGAGAGTCGGTAATTTCGATCGACGAATTCCACGCCTGCGCCAATCAAGATGCTCTTGTCATGCGGCCGAAGCGTCGGTTGTTGCGCATAGATTTTCCCAAGCAGGTCGCGAACAGTCGCGCCGTCCGCAACATCGACATCCAACTGGCGCATTCCGAGTAGATCGCGCAGCTGCGCGTAAAACAGCACTCGCACTTTCATCTGATCATGTCATTCCGAGCGGAGTCGAGGAATCCCGTGGCACCAGCTTACAGTAAGTTCGCGGGACATCTCGACTTCGCTCGACATAACGACTCAACCCTCCTCCAGTAATTCCTTCCGCAAAACGCCAATGTAAGGAAGATTGCGATAACGTTCCCTGAAATCGAGCCCGTAACCGACAACAAATTCGTCTTCGATCTCGAATCCAACATAATCTGTATCCACTTCCCGGGCGCGTTGTTTCTTTTTGCTCAACAGCACGCATACCCGGATGCTGTGGGGTTTTGCTGTTTCCAAGGTTTCGCGAACGGCTGCGAGCGTGTGGCCGCTATCCAAAATATCATCCAGGATCAAAACATCTCGGCCCCCGACATCCGGGAGTGCGATCTGCTTGAAAACGACTTCGCCACTGCTCTGCGCTTTTCCGTGATAACTCGCCACGCTCAGGCAATCCAGCTTCAGGGGAAGCGGAATTCGGCGAAGCAAATCAGCCACGAACATCAAGCTCCCGTGCAACACCGCGATCACGGTCAGGTCTAACTCACGATAGTCGTTAGAAATTTGCGCGGCGATATCATCCAAGCGCCGGTGAATCGCCGGCTCATCAAACAGCACCCGCTCCAGATCGCCTCTCATTAAGATTACTAGGCCATTAGCCGACGGAGAGATCAACGTGCGACAAACTTTTCAACGATGCCATTTGCGCCGTCTATCCTATTCTTGTCATGTCGAGCGAAGTCGAGACATCTCTAATTGGTTGACCAACGATGACCGAATCAGAGATTCCTCCACTTCGGTCGGAATGACACAATGGTAGCCTGAACGATTTAACCAATGAGCGTCTGCCACGATCGAATTGAGATTCGCACGAACGGAAAGGGACTGTACGAACTCACGGACGAACTACAGTCAAAGATTAACAGATGCGGTGCACAAAACGGGACCGCGACCGTGTTTGTCCAGCATACCAGTTGCAGCGTAATCATCATGGAAAATGCCGATCCGACTGCGCGACGTGATCTGGAAGAATTCTTCGACCGACTTGTGCCGGAAGATGCCGATTACTTCACGCACGGTTCCGAGGGC
>JAALOD010000071.1 GCA_013372845.1 Candidatus Udaeobacter sp. | reverse complement strand
GCTGGTCGCATGCGCGACCAGATTCCTTCAAAGATTCCCTGCTTTTTCTCCAGCTCGTGCACGCGAAAGAGAGCTTGATCGGCCTGCGCAAAGCATAGACGGCGGTCATCACCTTCCTAGTGCCGGACTTTTATTGCGCAGCCTTCGCCGTGATCCACTTCGCGTACCAATCAAGACAGCGCTTGTAGCGGTCGATGAGGTAGCTCGGTTTCTTGAGGCTGTGGAATTGGCCGGGATAGATTACGAGTTCGGTGGGAACATTGAGGCTGCGCAGGGCTTGATACATCTGTTCGCTGTTGAGCAATGGGACGTTGAAATCGTTCCCGCCGCACAGAAATAGCGTCGGCGTCTTGATCCGGTCGGCGTGCAGAAATGGATAAGAAAGCTTCAGGTATGTGTCCGTATTTTTCCATGGCATACCCAGCTCCTGTTCGTAATCGATGATATATTCGTCGGTCCCGTAACCGGCGAGAATGTTCGAGGCCGATGCGCCGCTGTAGGCGGCTTTGAAACGTGTGGTGGTGGCGATCAGATAGTTCGTGGAAATCCCGCCGTAACTCCAACCGCCCACGCCAAGACGATTGGGATCGACCAGGCCGCCCGCAACCGCGGCATCGACCGCCGCGAGATCGTCCGCGAGATCGACACTCCCCCAGGCGGCGAAGATGCCGAGGGCGAATTCTTCGCCACGACCAGTGGAGCCGCGCGGATTCGGCATGATGACGGCGTAACCGTTGGCGGCAAAAACTTGCATCTCAAACTCGAACTCATTCGCAAATTGCGATGCCGGACCGCCGTGCGGTCGCAATATCGCAGGCGGTTTCACCCCGGCGGCAAGATGGACAGGGTGAACGAAAAAGCCATGCACTTCGGTGCCGTCTTTGCTTTTGAATTTTGTTTCCTCAACGCGCGCGAGTTTGAACTGCCTCAACCACACATCGTTCTGTTTGGTTAGGTTGCGCAGATCGTTTTTCTCGGCTGCGAAGATTTCATAGGGGCGATCCGGTGTGCTCGAACGCACGATCACTTTTCCATTCTTGCTCACGTCATAAGCGGTGATGCTGCGCCGGCCGCCGACCACCGGTTCGGGCGCGCCGCCGGAAACTGGAACGCACAGGAGGGTTTGCACACCGTCATCCTCCAACAAGACGAAGATCGATTTGCCATCGGCGGACCAACGCGGCTGAACAACGTTGCGATCCAAATTTTGCGTGAGCACTTTCGCTTCACCACCCGCCGCCGGAATAACGGCGAGAGTGTGCACGGCATATTCGACCTTCTTTGGATCGCCGCCGTGGATGTAAGCGATAGTTTTACCATCGGGACTCCAAGCCGGCGCGCTTTCCCAGTCAGGATCCGGGTCGGCTTCAGGAGAGGTGGTAATTTGCCGCTCCGCCGCGCCCGGTTTCGCGCCGACCACCCAGACGTCCCAATTGACAGTGCGGTCGGGATCGTTCCCGCGCTTCGTCACGAATGCGATTTCCGTGCCGTCCGGAGACCAAGCCGGCAGGAATTCGTCGTGTTTGCCGGAGGTGAGAATGTCGATCTTGCGCGTGACTAGGTCGAGCAATTGCAAGTGCGACCAGCGATCAGTCAGATAGCCGTCAATATCCTGTTTGAAGTGAAAACGATTGATGACGAGGGGCGGGACAGTCTTCTTCTGTTTTTCCCTCTTCTCCGGCTCGCGCGGATCGGCATCACGCACGACGAGGACAATACGCTTTGAATCCGGCGACCAGGCGAAATCCTCGACGCCGCCTTTTGTGTCGGTAACCTTCTCGGCTTCACCACCGTTAATCGGCAGGATCCAAAGCTGATCGATCTCGTTCTCGTCTTCACGCCCCGAGAGGAACGCGATGAATTTGCCGTCCGGACTCCAACGCGGATGCGACTGGTCGTTGTTTCCGTGTGTGAGTGGGCGATTTTCCGAGCCATCCCATTTCGCCAGCCAGAGGTTGCCGGCCACCTTGTCTTTCTCCATATCCGCCGTTTTCAGGATATAGACGACGAGATTCCCGTCCGCCGAAAACTTTGGCTCGTCCACATCGCGCAACCCGGCGTAATCTTCCGGTTTTAGATTGCGCGGTTGGGCGGCGGTTGCTGATGGCGAAGCCGGCGGACTTGCGGTAGAAATCGGCGAGGGACTGGCGGCGAACGTGATCGAGGCAGCAAAGAGCAGGAACGCGACGAGCGGTCTCGTTTTCATGCGGAAGGAGTCTAGTGGTGGGCGTGTCGCTCGCGCGAATTAATATTGGGGCTGAGACAGCTTACGTCGCCGGAGTGCGGAGCTCCTGCGACAAGCTCAGGGCAGGCTCTGCGACGCCGGATGGGTGATCGGGCTCGGAGGACCTCGCCCCTCCAATCAATGTCCCGGTGAAGTAACCCCGAGACGGTCGCGCCCGCTCGAGGGCCAAAGCAACACCTTGGCCAGCTTCGATTACAGAGCAACAATGCCGCGCCTAGCGAGTGGTAAAAGGTTCAATGGCTTCCGCTTTTTCCTCGAGTCGAGGCCCGATCATAATCCGCCTTTTGTTTCCAGCACCTTCATCGCCGCATTGTGACCAGGAACGCCGCTGACTCCGCCGCCGCGGTGGGCACTCGAGCCGCAGAGAAATACGTTCTCCAATTCCGTTTCACCCCCCCACGTACCGACTTGTTCTCTTGTTTCGGCGAAGGGAAACGTCAATGCGTTCTGGAAGATATTGCCGTGGTAGAGCCCGAGCGCTTCCTCGATGTCGACCGGACTTTTGCTCTCAATGCAAAGACTGCCATCGCGTGCGATAGCAAGGCAATCTTCGAGCGGCTCCGCCAACCAGCCATTTAGTTCTTCGACGAATTGTTGTTCCGTGCGCTGACGCATCGCCTCATTGTTGTGGGCAAACAAACTCCATGGCGTATCGAGACCGAAGACTGTCATGGTGTGGAATCCCTGCGCGCGCAGGTCTGGCGATAGAATGCTGTCGTCGGTGAGGGTGTGACAATAGATCTCCGAAGGAAGTTTGTCAGGCAGGCGTCCCTGCAAAGCTTGCTGGTAGCTAAGGTTCATTTCCTCGTAGCCTTCGTTGATACGAAACGTGCCGCAAAACGCTTCTGCTTCCGGGTGACTCTTCGTTTTTAGTTTTGGCAACCGGCGGAGGAGCATGTTGATCTTGAACACCGAGCCTTCATCCGTCGGGTCCGGCTGATACGGTTTGCCGAGGAATTTCGCCAGTACGTTCCTGCCGAAGTTTACGAGAAGGAAGCGCGCCTCGATTGCGTGCGTTTTTCCGTCCAACTCAAATTCAGCGCACAGCTTCTTTCCGTTCACATCCAGCGAGTGAAGATCGACTCGCGTTAGGATCTCCGCCCCGCTCTTTCGTGCCGCCTTCTCCAACTCGCGCACAACACTGCCCATTCCACCCACGGGCACCTTCCATTCGCCGGTCTTGTTGCCGATGACGTGGTAGAGAAAACAACGGTTCTGCAACAGCGTCTGATCTGACGCATGAGTGAAGAGGCCAACCTTCGCGTCCGTGAAAACCAGACCTCGGAGCAAATCGTCTTGCAAATAGCGTTTCACTACGCAACCGAGTGGTTCTTCAACCAAACTGCGCCAGGCCTCGCGGTGTGTGTCGTCTGCGTCGAAGCAACGCCGGAAATCTTCCTTTGCCACGAGCGGCTCTAGCATTGTGTCCCAGACATTTTCAGCAAAGACACGAACCAAGCCGTAAAATTTCTTGAGCTGCTCCGCCTCCGCAAAACTTCCAGTAAGCTCGAAGATGGATTGACGACTCGCTTCCTCGGAGACGTTGCTCAAGAGCAAGCCGTCGTGGCGACCATTTTTCAAATACGGCGTGAACGACCTGGTCGCACGTCTGCGCAGCTCGAGTTTCAGGCCAAGATTGCGAATAATTTTCTCCGGGAACAAGCTGACCAGGTAAGAGTAGCGCGACAGACATGCATCGTAGTCCGGGAAAACCTTTTGCGAGGTGGTGGCTCCGCCGATGTAGTCATTTTTCTCCAACACCAGGACACTCAAACCGGCCCGCGCGAGATAAGCCGCGGCCACGAGACCATTGTGTCCGGCACCGAGGACAACCACGTCGTATTTAGTTTTCATTGCAACTCTTGTGTGATGGAAAGCGCAAGTGAAGTCATCTTCATTTGGTCACACCCGCTCGAGGGCCAATGCAACGCCTTGGCCAACACCGACGCAAAGACTCACTAAGGCACG
The DNA here is from genome assembly GCA_013372845.1 of Candidatus Udaeobacter sp. GTDB lineage: Bacteria > Verrucomicrobiota > Verrucomicrobiia > Chthoniobacterales > UBA10450 > Udaeobacter. Next base: position 13,815 of record JAALOD010000071.1, on the reverse strand, counting down.
CGACTGTTGCTGTCTGCGCAAAGCATAAGCGGCAGTCATCACCAAACGCGCACCGCTCGCGCCAAGCGGATGCCCGAGCGCGATCGCGCCACCGTTACCGTTGACATAATCAGCATCATCGGCCAGACCGAGGCTACGCGTACAAGCGAGCACCTGGGCGGCGAAGGCTTCATTGATTTCGATGCGGTCGAACTCGTCGAGGCGCCGCCCAATCTTGGTTAGCAATTTGTGGATCGCTGGCACTGGTCCGATGCCCATGATCCGCGGAGCAACTCCGACCGCCGCCGCGCTGATGATGCGCGCTAAGGGTTGCAAGCGGTGTGTGTTCAGCGCTGCGGCCGACGCCAGTAGTAATGCACAGGCACCATCGTTTATGCCGGAGGCATTGCCTGCGGTGATGGTGCTATCCGTGCCCAAAAGTGGTTTTAGTTTAGCCAGTTGCTCAAGCGTGATCTTAGGGCGCGGATGTTCGTCCTCATCAACGATGATGCTGTCGCTGCCATTGCTGATTTGCACTGCAGTGATCTCTTCGGCCAGCCAACCTTCCGCCCGTGCGCGCGCAGTGCGCTGCTGGCTGCGCAATGCATATGCGTCCTGGCAGTCGCGTGTAATGCCGCGTTCGCGAGCGAGGTTGTCCGCGGTTTGCGTCATCGAATCGACGCCGTACCGCGACTGCATCACCGGATTAATGCAATGCCATCCGAGCGTACTGTCCTCCAGTTTTTGCTCGCGAGTAAATGCAGCTTCAGCTTTAGGCATGACGAACGGCGCGCGAGACATACTTTCGACGCCCCCAGCAATCACAAACTCCGCGTCGCCACCGGCGATCGCGCGAGCGGCTTGACCAATTGCTTCCAGACCAGAAGCGCACAGTCGATTCACCGTCACCGCCGGCACTGTTTCCGGCAGACCGGACAGCAACGTGGCCATGCGCGCAACATTGCGGTTGTCTTCGCCGGCCTGATTGGCGCAACCGAGCACGACTTCGTCCACCACGCCCCAGTCCACAGTAGGATAACGCGCCATCAACGAGGTGATCGGCGCCGCCGCCAGATCGTCGCAGCGCAATGCGGCCAGCCGACCGCCATATCGACCGAACGGTGTTCGAGTTGCCGCCGCGATGAAAACATCAACCATCATGCGTTCCGGGAAATCGTCAACGGCCGCCAACCATCTCGTGCCATAGCGCTTTCAATCGCCTCACGCGCGCGATGCAAAGCAGGCAACATTTTTTTCCGCGCCAACGCCTGCACATCGTCGCTGTAACGCATGCTGACGTTGAGACCATACACCGCCTGTCCTGTAGCGGAACGAACCGGCACCGCAATCGAGCACAGTCCCAGCTCCAGCTCCTGCGAGACGAACGCGTAGCCTTGACGGCGCACCTTGAGGATCTCTGCTTGAAGCGCTCGTGTCTTGTAGACCGTGTGCGCGGTAATCGAGCGAAACGTATTTTCGCGTAACCAGGCGGTGAGCTCGTCGTCCGATTTGTCCCCTAACAATACCCGCCCCATCGAGGCGGCGAATGCCGGCAATCGCGCGCCTACGCCGAGCGCGACACTCATCAGGCGACGAACCGCCACGCGCGCTACATAAACGATCTCGCTGCCATCGAGCACAGCCATCGAGCACGATTCGCCGACCCGCTGCGACAACTTTTCCATCGGCTCGTGCGCCAAGTCAGTCAGGTCCAGCGAAGAAAGATAGCTATAGCCGAGCTCGAGCACGCGCGGTGTCAGAAAAAACTGCCTGCCTTGCGCGGCCACATAGCCGAGGTGTTGCAGGGTTAACAAACTGCGCCGGGCGACCGCGCGCGACAAACCGATCTGCGTGGCGATTTCGGACAGGGTACAACGGGGCCGTTCGCGGTTGAACGCGCGCAATACCTGCAGCCCACGGTCCAGCGATTGAATATAATCGGGACTATTGGTGAACGACGGGCGCAACATCATAAAAGAGCCTTAAACGAATTGATTGACAGCGGCAGATTAACGGAGTTTGATGGAGTGCGCAATGCGAATTAATGTTCGATTATCGAACGCCCACCCAGCGACTCGTGAAAGGTTTTGTCGATGGTGAGCGAGCGCGATACCGTTTTGCACAGTTGGTGTGTGCCGGCGCAATGGCAGGCCCCCACCATTGTCGGCGGACGTGGCGCCCATTTCTGGGATGCGGACGGTCATGATTATTTGGACATGAGCAGTCTGTCCGAATGCAGCAATCTCGGGCATCAACACCCTGCTGTAGTGAAAGCGATTTGTGAGCAGGCTGAGCGTTCATGTTTCGTTACTTCCGCTTGGGGCGCGGAGCCACGGGCAGAACTTGCAAAGGTCTTGTTGGAGAAGGCGGGTTTTGAGCGAGGCCGGGTTTTTTTTACGTTGGCCGGTGCAGATGCCAACGAACACGCCGTCAAATTTGCGCGGTTAACCCGCGGGCTGAAGCAAGGGTGGGTTATCACTCGAGATCGCTCATATCACGGGACCACTTATGCCTGTATGGCCTTGTCTGGAGATGCGCGCACGAGTCACCAAATTGATCCGGAGCAGTTCGCGGTAACGCATGTTCCACCGCCGTACGCATATCGTTGCCCATTTGGTAGCAGCAGCGAAATGGATTGTGGCCGTCTTGCGGTTGACGCCGTGACTGGCGAAATCGACCGCAAGGGCGCACAATCCGTGGCCGCTGTCTTGATGGAGCCGAATGCTGGAACTAATGGCATCGTGGCACCGGATAACTACTGGCCTGGCTTGCGCGAGGTGACGCGTTCGCGCGATGTATGCCTGATCGCCGATGAAGTCATGAGCGCGTTTGGTCGCTGTGGCGAATGGTTCGCCTGGCAGCGATACGGTGAGGCCGGCAAGCCAGATCTGATGACATTAGCGAAAGGACTGACTGGCGCGCATTTGCCTCTCGGCGCTGTGGTGATGAACGAAAATGTCGCCCGGCGTTTAGAAACGCAGATGCTCTTCACTGGCTTAACTTACTGCGGTCATCCCCTTGCTTGCGCTGCCGGATTGGCGGCGGTTCGCGCTTATGAAAATGAAAAATTGATCGAGCGCTCGCGCCGCTTGGGTGGCGAGATGTTCCTTGAATTAAAACGCCTTCAGCAAAAGCATCGGTTAATTGGTGATGTTCGCGGCGGGCAAGGTTTGTTTGCGATTGTTGAACTAGTCAGCGATCAAACTAGTCGCGCGGCGCTGGCACCTTGGCCACAAACGCCTCCACAACTGACGACGCTCGTGCGAAAAGCACGCGGTCTCGGTGTGTCTTTTGCTGTCCGCGGAAACCTGATAATCCTGGCACCGCCGCTGGTAATTGAAGAAAGTGAGTTGAGCGGCGCCTTGGCTTTGCTCGATCGCCTGTTAAGCGAAATGGAGGCTGCATGAATTTCAAACTGACTTACGCAACCATGTTTAATCCGCCGGCGGAGATGCATACGCGTTTTGACGCTGCACTCGCTGAACTCAATCGCTCGTTAGGCGCGACCCATCCTCTCTACATTAATGGCGAGGACCGCGTCACCGCGAAGCACGACACTCGACGCAGCCCAATCGATCAGCGCCGCGTCCTGGGGCACTTCTCGCTCGCGACTGTTGATGATGTAAACGATGCCATGGCCGCGGCTCAAGCTGCCCTTTCAGGATGGCGCGCGACACCGATGGAAGAGCGCGTCCGTTCGCTCAAAGGCGTTGCTGCGCTCATCGAAGAACGCGTTTACGACATCGGCGCAGCGATGTCGTTGGAAGTTGGAAAGAACCGAATGGAAGCGCTGGGAGAAGTGCAGGAGACAGCGGACTTTTTCAATCTTTACGCGGATGATTATGCCGGACACAACGGATTCGATAATCCTTTGCCCGATGATCCGCTTCCGGATTTCCGTTCGCACAATCGCAGCGTGATGAAGCCTTACGGTGTCTGGGTGGTCATCGCACCGTATAACTTTCCGTTTGCACTTGCCGGCGGGCCGGTGGCGGCGGCTTTAATTACAGGAAACACAGTCGTGTTGAAAACTGCGACTGATACGCCGTGGTCCGGACGTTTGCTCGCAGACTGTATCCGCGATGCCGGCCTTCCGCGCGGAGTCTTCAATTATCTCAATGGTGGCGGCAGCGTAGTTGGTGAGGCATTGCTAAACCATCCCAATACCGCCGGAATTACCTTCACCGGATCGGTTGACGTCGGCATGCATATCTACCGCACCATGGCCAGTGGCGTATATCCGCGACCGTGCATCGCCGAAATGGGCGGCAAGAACGCTTGCATTGTGACTGCGAATGCAGATCTCGATCGCGCGGCAGACGGGATTGTGCGTTCAGCGTTTGGATTGAGCGGACAGAAATGTTCGGCGGTGTCGCGAATCTACGTTGATGACAAAGTCGCGGATCCGTTGATCAAGAAGCTCCAGGAAAAAATCAACGCGATTACGATTGGCGATCCTTCGCGAAAGGAAAATTGGCTCGGGCCGGTGACCACAGCCAGCGCGCTGAAAAACTACGAGCGTTACAGTAAAGAACTTACCGAAAACGGCGGGCGAATTTTGTCCGGCGGCAAGCGTCTGGCCGAAGGTGAACTGACGCACGGCTATTTTGTCGCGCCGACGCTGGCTGAAGCGCCGGCCACGCATCCGCTGTTCAAAGAGGAAATGTTCGTCCCGATCACGATGGTTTGTCGCGTACGCGACCGCGCTGAAGCGATCCGGCTGGCCAACGATTCACGTTTCGGACTAACCGCCGGTCTCTACGGCAACGATGACGATGCAGCCTACTTTTTCGACAACATTGAGGCCGGAGTCACCTATGTGAATCGTCCCCAAGGTGCCACCACTGGTGCGTGGCCGGGCTATCAACCGTTCGGTGGCTGGAAAGGGTCGGGTTCGTCGGGCAAAGGGATCGCCTCGTTTTATTATCTGGCGCAATACCTGCGCGAACAATCGCAGACGAAAGTGGAATAGGCGATGCAGCTCGGGAGCTTACAAGAAATCATCGATCAATATATCCATGATGGTCAGAGCGTGGCGCTAGAGGGTTTTACCCATCTGATTCCGTTCGCAGCCGGGCACGAAATTCTGCGCCAGAAAAAACGCGATCTGCATCTGATCCGGATGACGCCGGACTTGATTTACGATCAATTGATTGGTGTTGGTTGTGCCCGTGCACTGACGTTTTCCTGGGGTGGCAATCCCGGCGTCGGCTCGCTGCATCGGCTGCGCGATGCGGTCGAAAATGATTGGCCGCGACCGCTGGAGATTCACGAACATTCCCACGCCGGGATGGCGGCGGCCTACACCGCAGGCGCAGCCCGGTTGTCATTCGGATTGCTGCGCGGTTACGTCGGAACCGATCTTCCGGGCGTCAATCCGCAAGTGCGCGAAGTACGCTGCCCCTATACAGACGAGAAAATCGCTACGGTGCCAGCGATCAACCCGGATGTCACCGTCTTGCATGCGCAAGCCGCCGATCGCCAAGGCAACATTCTCATCCGTGGCATTGTCGGTGCCCAAAAAGAGGCGGCCTTGGCGGCGAGGACTCTGATTGTCACAGTTGAAGAAATCGTCGAGTCCTTGGATGCGCCCATGAATGCAATCGTTTTGCCGCACTGGGTTGTCACAGCGATTGCCGAAGTACCAACCGGTGCTTACCCGTCTTATGCGCTTGGCTACTACGCACGGGACAACGCTTTTTACCTTGCTTGGGATGAGATCGCCCGCGACCGCGAACGGTTTACGGAATGGATCGATCGTCACGTGTTTAGTAGTCGCGATCACGCGGAATTCCTTGATAGCCTTGCGGAGGCCGCATGAACAGGTCCTCTCTACATAGATATACGCCCGACGAAATGATGACCATCGCGGCCGCGCGCCTGATCTGGCCGGGCTGTGTTTGCTTCGTCGGCATCGGAGTGCCTTCGGCGGCCGCGAACCTTGCGCGCCTGACTCACGCGCCCGACATGGTACTGATCTACGAGTCCGGCGGCATCGGCACTCAACCCAGGGTATTGCCGTTGTCGATCGGCGATGGCGAGCTTGCTGAGACTGCGACCGCCGTCGTGTCGTTACCGGAAATTTTTTCGTATTGGCTGCAGGCTGGCCGGATTGATCTCGGCTTTCTCGGCGCGGCGCAGATCGATCGGTTTGGCAATCTGAATACCACCGTCATCGGCGGCTACGCCAAACCGAAGACGCGTCTGCCGGGTGCCGGCGGCGCGCCGGAAATTGCTCTCCACGCTAAACAAATTTTTGTGGTGCTGAAGCAATCACCGCGAAGCTTCGTCGCGAAGCTGGATTTTTGCACTAGTGCAGGCTTCCTCAATGGACATGGTGAGCGCGCGCGGCGTGCCATCGCTGGTGCGGGACCGCAGGTGGTGATCACCGATTTGGGTGTGTTCAAACCGGCGGCCGATTCGCAAGAGCTGACTCTGGTGGCTCGCTATGAGAATGTTAGTGTGGACAAAATCCGCCAAGCCACAGGCTGGCCACTCGCAATTGCCGATAACATCGACGTTGTCGCAACGCCGACCGCGGATGAGCTCCGCGTGCTTCGCGACCTGCATAAGCGAACGGAAATTGCTCATGCCGGTGATGTGCTTCGATCCAGAAAAACTCCGCGTCCGTTAACAAGCCAGGTCAACGCATGAACAAGAATCCCGATCGCAGGCGCGCCATCCGGACGGAATTGCCCGGCCCAAAAGCGCGCGCCATCCTGGCGCGAGATGCCGAAGTGGTGTCGCCGTCGTATCCGCGCGAGCACCCGTTTGTGATGTCGCATGGTCGCGGTGTCGAAGTTTGGGACGTAGATGGCAATCGGTTCCTGGATTTTGCCGCAGGCATTGCCGTCTGCAGCACGGGCCATTCACACCCGCAGGTGGTTCAAGCGATCAAAGACGCTGCAGATCGGTTTCTGCACATTTCTTCTGATTACTGGCACGAAGGGCAAGTCGCCCTCGCCGAAAAGATCAATGCACTGGCACCGATGGGGGAGCCGGTGCAGAGTTTTTTCTGCCAGTCCGGCACCGAAGCGGTGGAAGGCGCATTGAAACTGGCGCGCTATGTCAGTGGACGCTCGCGATTCATCGGCTTTCTCGGTGGTTTCCACGGGCGCACGATGGGTTCGCTGGCTTTCACTGCCAGTAAGCAAACCCAGCAGCAAGGTTGCGCGACCATGCCGGGTGTCACCCACGTGCCGTTTCCGAATACTTACCGACCGCTGTTCGCGGGCGAGGATCAAGGTCAGGCCGTCCTTAACTATATAGAGAACGGCTTGTTCGTCAGCAACGTGCCAGCCGGCGAAGTCGCCGCCATCCTGGTCGAGCCGATTCAGGGCGAAGGCGGCTACCTGGTACCGCCCGATGGATTTCTGGCGGGCTTGCGCCAACTCTGCAATCGCCACGGCATTCTGTTGATTTTCGATGAAGTGCAATCAGGCATAGGGCGCACCGGCAAAATGTTTGCCTGCCAGCACTGGAACGTGCAGCCGGATATCATGACGCTGGCCAAGGGCCTGGGCTCGGGCCTGCCGATCGGTCTGGTAGTAGCTAAGAAAAGCATCATGCAACAATGGAAGTCTGGCGCGCATGCGAACACTTACGGTGGAAATCCGCTATGTTGCGCCGCCGCGTTGGTGACACTCGACCTGATCGAACGCGAGTACGCGGCTAATGCCGAGAAAGTGGGCGCTTATTTTATGGACCGCTTGCGCGAATTGCAGTCGCGGCACCAAGTGATCGGAGAAGTTCGCGGCAAAGGACTAATGATCGGCATGGAGCTGGTTAGCGATCGAGCCAGCCGCAACCCTTGCAAATTTTCGTGTCATACCGTGATCACGCGCGCATTTCATCGAGGCCTGCTCTTGCTCTCTTGTGGGCAGAGTACAGTGCGCTTCATGCCGCCGCTGATGGTGTCGGTGGCGGAGGTAGACGAGGCAATGACTTTGCTAGAGGCTGCCCTGGTCGAAGCAATGGCTCAATAATGGGAATGACAATGCGCCAGCCCAAGATTCTGCTGGCTGGCCTGTTGTTACTCTCTCCCTTCTCGGCGCTGGCGGAGCGCAAGCCTGTAGCGGCGCAAATCCAGTTGCCGCACAATTATTACTACCGCGAGATGTATCTGCCGCAGCTAACGAGCGGCCCATCGGCATTAACCTTTTCGCCCGATGGCAAGGAGCTTGTTTATAGTATGGGTGGCTCGCTGTGGCGCCAGACTATCGGTGACGATCAGGCGCGTGAACTTACCCACGCAGGCGGCTACGACTACCAGCCGGATTGGTCACATGATGGTCGACATATTATATTCACCCGCTACCAGAAGGACGCCATCGAGTTGTGGCAGCTCGATCTGCAAACCGGCACGGAAGTCGCGCTAACCTCGCATGGCGATATCAATCTCGAACCGCGCTATTCGCCGAATGACCACCAGATCGCTTTCGTTTCCACCGCTGACAGTGGCCATTTCAATCTCTATCTCGCAGAGGTTGCTGACGATCGGTTGAGCGGCGCGAGACGTTTGGTGCCTGAACACACCAGCAACGTCTATCGCTATTACTACGCCACAACCGACCATGCGATCAATCCTTCTTGGACTCCCGATGGTCAACGCCTGTTGTTCGTCTCGAATCGGGAAGTCGCTTATGGAACAGGTGATATCTGGTGCGTGGCTGTGAATGCGCCACAAGATCTGAAAAAAATCTTTAGTGAAGAAACAGCGTGGCGCACGCAACCGCAAGTCGCACCGGATGGCCGGCGGATTTTGTTCAGCAGTTATCACGGTCGCCAGTGGCAACAGCTCTGGCTGACGACCATGCAGGGTGCCGCACCGTTCCCATTGACCTTCGGTGACTTCGATAGGACCCAAGCGCGCTTTTCGCCAGACGGCATTCGGATTGGTTATATCAGTAACGAGGACGGCAATACCTCGCTCTGGATCCAGGAAGTCCTCGGCGGCGCGCGGACTCGCATCACTGCCACGCAACGGCATTACCTAAAAGAGGTCGGTCGCCTCCAGTTGAGTGTGCGTGACGAGCATGGCCAAAAAGTGCCGGCCCGAGTGAGTGTGATTGCTGCCGATGGTCGCGCTTACGCGCCCGACAACGCCTGGATGCATGCCGACGACGGTTTTGATCGCAGCCTGCAACCGTTCGAAAACCATTACTTCCACTGCCCGGGTGAATGCACCGTGATCCTACCGACTGGCGACGCGCAGTTGCAGGTCTCTCATGGCCTCGACTACGCCATCGCGGAACGGCGAGTCGGCATCACGAAAGACGGCAATACGATGACAATCGCGCTCAAGCCGCTGCGGTTACCGGCGCAATATGGCCACTTCGCTAGCGCGGACCTGCATGTGCACATGAATTATGGCGGGCACTATCACAACACTCCGTTAAATCTGATCGAACAGGCACGTGCCGAACATCTAGACGCCGTCTACAACCTGATTGTCAATAAGGAAGAACGCATTCCCGATATCGCGCAGTTCACTACCCGGCCGCTGCGTAAAGACGACGTGCTACTGATGCAAGCACAGGAATTTCATAGCAGCTACTGGGGACATCTAGGTCTGCTCGATCTGGATGATCATTTCCTGACCCCGGATTTTGCCGCTTATCGGGAATCGGCTTTGGCCAGTCCCTATCCGCACAATGGTGTGATCGCCGGCCTGGCCCACGCGCAGCATGGTTTGGTCGGTTATGCGCATCCCTTTGATGCCCCAGTCAACCCCGACAAGGATCGTGAACTTAGTAATGGCTTGCCGGCCGATGTTGCCCTCGGCAACGCAGATTATTATGAGCTCGTCGGTTTCTCCGATCACCGTTCCACCGCCGACATATGGTATCGCCTGCTCAATCTTGGTTTTCGTATCCCAGCCGGCGCAGGCACCGACGCGATGGCGAACTACGCTTCGTTACGCGGTCCGGTGGGCATGAATCGGGTATTCATCGCCATTGTCGGCGAGACCACCCCAGAAAAGTTGCATTCGGGTCTGAAACAGGGTCGGACCTTCGTCACTAACGGCCCCTTACTGGGTTTGGAGATCGATGGCAAACATCCGGGGGATGACATTACACTGATCAAGCCGACGACACTGCCGTACCACGTATCTCTGCGGTCCATCGTGCCGATCGATCACTTCGAGTTGATCTTCAACGGTCGCGTCATCGCCAGTCATCATCTTAATGGGGCGCGCACACAAGCCGATGTCAGTGGAAGGGTTGAGATTCCGGCCAGCGGTTGGTTGGTCCTGCGCGCCTGGAACGATCACTCAAACCCGAAGATCCAGGACATCTATCCTTATGCCAGCACGAGCCCAATCTACGTAACAGTTGATCAAAAGCTGCCCCGCTCGCCAGCGGACGCCGCCTATTTTGTCAGCTGGCTCGATCGCGTGATCGCTGGGGCAACGGCGCGGAGCGACTACAACAACCCGCAAGAGAAGCAGAACACATTGCTATACCTGAATGCAGCGCGCACGGTGTTTCAAACACGAACAGAAACAGCGCACCCAACGGCGCTTCCGTAGTACGGAAGGCTTGCAATCGTTAGCGTCGCTATGCTTCCAGATGCACCACAGGAAGCCACATCATCGTGTCGCGACCGAATAAGGACGCATTACCAACGAATTGCCGATTTCCGTAAGAATCGAACTATCACGTGGATTGAGTTCCAATCGACATGCTGTCGCGCCGCCCGTGCTCATGAATCGGCAGCGGAATTCCGCCATCACTAGGTAAACTTGACAAATAGTTGACGAATAGACGGTGTTTTCGTGCGTTTTCGTGCGCGACTATTCGCAATCGACAGAATCTCGAATCCTAACGAATTTCCTTCGTAAAATCGCATTTTCGATGGTGCCGATGATGGGATTCGAAGCCATACCCCGCTTTCGCGAGAACGGATTTGCAATCCGTTCGTGCTGTTTGCGCAGCGCGAATTGAAGCTGCTTGGCCAAATCGCGCGTTGTCCGGCCACTCTGCAATGCCAGCGGCCTCGCGCACATTTGGGAGTTGGCGCATGTCAACGCCGTCAGCTCAGGCAGCGATCAATCGCCGTGAGCGCCTGCTGGATGTCATCCGCGTCATTGTAAAGATGCGGGGAGAATCTCAGGACGTTCCTGCGCGCCGACACGACGATCCCGGCTTCGTTGAGACGTTCGGCCAGGATCCGCACGTCCATGTCGGCGATCCGGGTGGCGACGATCGAGGAGCGCGCAGCGTCGTCCGTGGGCGACAGGATTTCGGCGTTTCTTTCGCGCAACCCCTCGATCAGAAGATCGGCGAGCGTCTTGTTCCTAGAGAAGATCCGCCCGACGTCCAGCCGCAGCAGGTAATCGATCGAGCTGGCGAGACCCGACGCGCACCCGTAGGCCATGGTGCTGAACTCGAAACGGTGGGCGTTCGGGGGGAGCTTCAGTCGATCGGCACGCAGATCCCACATCCGCTCATGGGATCGGAATCCGACGAGCCCCGGCTCGAGGCGTTCGTGAAGATGGGGCGCGAGATACATCACGCCGACGCCGAACGGCCCGCACAGCCACTTGTAGGAGGCGGTAATCAGGGCGTCGACCCCGAGCGCCCCGACGTCGATCGGGATCCCGCCGGCCGACTGCGTTGCGTCGATGACGACCAGGGCTCCGTTCCGGTGCGCGGCTTCAGCGAGCCCCGCCACGTCGAGTCGCTGGCCGGTGGTGTAAATCACGTCGGAGACGCAGACGACGGTGGTTCCGGGATCGATCAGGCCGATCAGATCGTCGGCCAGCGGATAATCGCCCTTCGTATCGCCGAGCCTTACTTCGGCTCCCGTGTGGTGCGCGACACGCGCCCACGGGTAGATCGTGCTGGGAAACTCGAGACCGGTGCTGACGATGTTGCTGCCGGCAGTCGGCGCGACGGCCCAGGCGAGGGAAGCCAGCAGCTCGGTCGCGCTCGATCCGACCGCGATCTCCTCGGGACGGCATTTGAACAGCCGCGCGGCCGATGCGTGCAGTGTCGCGAAGGCCTGCTCCTCAGCGGCCTCGTCGAAATGAATCGTCCCGTTCTCGGCGAGATCATGCATCCATTCGACCACCGCCCGCTCCGCGCCGCTGTACATGAGGCAGACAGAGGCGGTGTTAAGGTAAACACTCTTCCTGCTCGCGGGAAAGTCGTCCGGTGCGACGATTGGGGTCAGGTCAGACAATGCGGTGTCGCCTCCGATGGGATTGTCCCTAGTGAAAATTCCATCCGCCCTTTCCTTGCTGATTGTCTACATAACGCTCACGTTCAGGTGTCGGTTCCATCGTGTTGTTAGGCCCACGTTAGACGAGTTCAAATAGGCCGTCCATGCCTGCTGGGATGATGAACCTTAACAGCCCGCAAGAGAAGCAGAACACATTGCAATACTTGAACGCAGCGCGCACGGTCTTTCAAACGAACACACGGTAAGAGCCAGAGCCAGCCTTTGGTGTGATTTGAAGCAAGAGGAGTAGAATAAAGAGGCAGTCCCGAAAACATCAGGGCTGCCTCTTCGTTAACCTAACTAACGGAGAGAACTAGAATCGCTTCTTTAGCCCGACGTACCAGAACCGGCCTTTGATGGTTGCTAACGCCTCGTCGTAGCCGTTCTCGAAATTGCCAGACACAAACGGTGGGTCTTCATCCGTCACGTTCTGCATACCAAGCGTGAGCGTGGTGTTGTTAAGCCACCATTTCCAGTTGCTGCAGCCGTACTCGGCCGTAGATACTGGGACAACATTCTTCTCCTTGCCGTCGTGCGTCTTCACGTTTTTGCCCCCGTCCTTGGCAAAGCCAGGCACTTCAGCCGGTGCAGGCTGCGGCAGGTTAAACGTGTAGTTCAAGATCAAGTCCAGCGTGGTCCATGCGGCCACCTTGCGCGCGCGGTTAGGAAAAGGAGCGAGGTTAGAACCTGGCGGTCGGGTTGGGTCATTAAATGGCCCCCCATTGCCGGTCCTCGGCATATTTGGCTTCGGCGATCCTGTCAGATCTATGTTGTCGTCTTCAAATTGGCCGGTCCAGTGGACTACGGCACCAACGTCCAAACCACCAGCCCAAGTGTCAGCCGGGCCGTCGTAGAAGATACTGAAATTGGCCCGGTGCCATGGCAATGAATTGGTCAGAGTAAACGACGTGGACTGGAATTGGCCGGCTATGCCAAATCGTTTATTCTGCGGGGTAGGTTGAAGCTCAGCCCGGGACAGCCAGGTGCCGTTGACCGTCGTCGTTAACCTTCCAACGTCTCCGTGCCCAAAGATCGAAGAGTCGAGAATATAGATCGCTTCGTAGTCGAGCCCTTCGAAGATTGCCCCGGCAATATTTGCGCTAGGATCCTGAACCAGAATCACTGGACCGAATGCGCCACCAGGCGGCGGCGCAGCACGAGTGACGAGAGCGTCAAAAGGTGCGCGATTGCTGTTCTGGATAATGAATTGCGCGCCGAGGGTCGCCACAATGTCGCGCATGTCAATATGCCACCAGTCGGCACTCAAGGTCAGACCTTTGATCCATTTCGGGCTGTACACGGCACCGTAGGTCCATTCATACGCCACTTCCGGATGCAGGAACGGGTTTCCAGCAATGCGTTCCTCCACCTGGTCTTGAGTCTTGAATGCGGTGGGATTCGTGAGCGTAAACGGATCCACGACGGACGGGAAGTCCTGCGTGCCTGCGGGTGTCAGCTCTCCCAGTGTCGGCGCGTGAAACGCCTCGGTATAACTCCCACGTAGGGTCAGCGTACCGATATACTTCGGATCAAGCGGCTGCCAGCGCACCGAGACCTTCGGTTTCTGGGCGTCATATGTGGAGTGTGCCGCCGGTTGAAACGGAACTAAGA
>JAALOD010000070.1:14829-18479 GCA_013372845.1 Candidatus Udaeobacter sp. | reverse complement strand
CACAATAGGTATAGGGGTTGCTTCCTCTCCTCCTCCTCCTTCGTTGGGCACTTTTTTGTAAGTGATGAGAAGCGTAGCGCCCATTACCGGCGCAATCCTCACTTGAGCGGGACCCGCAATGATCACTTGGTTACTGATTTCCGGGAAATTTTGCGAATTGATACCGGTGCTAAAATCGATTCGAGTTGCCGTAAGGACATTCGCGATTCCACCGGCATCACCGCTTAGGTTCACACGGACCACGCCGCGTTCGGTGCCTCCTTCCTGAGTAAAATTTGTGATCTTGAGGAAGCGATCGTCAGGGACTGTGATCGTGAGTGGTGAAGTTGTAATGATCTTGCTCTTGAAGCCGCCCGCAAAAACAAAGCCACCATTCAAGAGAAAGAGGGCAATCAACCACCGGCTGAGCTGCATTTTGATCGTCATATGGGTGCCGCCGCATGGGCAAATTAAATTCGATTGTCGTCAGGTCAATGGTCGGAAATTCCATCGACGTTCAATTTGGCGCTGCGCAGATCATGCGCTCGGAAAAAGGCGTCTAAGAGGCGCTTCAGACGCCAAAGCGTTTTATTTGATCTTCGCCAGAATCTTTTCCATCTCGGTCCGACGGAAGGCACGCATGGTATGGCTCTTGACGTTGCCGAGTGAGCCGATTTTAAGCATGAACGCACTCATCGTCTCGTCATCGGGTGCATCGAAGACGACGACAGCGTCGTATGCACCCATTGTCCAGAATTCCTCTACCACCTTCATCCCCATTTTCTCGGCCTCCGCCATCGCGGCGTCGCCCCGTTTGACCGTATCCTTGATATTGCGGATGCCTTGATCAGCAAACTGAATCAAACCGATATAAGTAGCCATGATTTTTTCCTTTCGTCTGGTTGCGCCTCAAAGCTATTCCAGATCACCCTCCGCGCAAAAGGATCAACCGCTCCCTTCCCCGTGGCGTGCCAGAAATCAAGAACAACACAGCAGTGGCTCGTAATATCGGTTCTATGTCCTACCAAGGACTTCGAACGGTGAGATATCGTGGCTCCACAAGCTATGAATCCAAAGCGGATTGGCTTTCTCGGTTTTGAGGGCGTCGCTGCGTCGGAGCTGGTGCGCGCCGCCGATGTCCTTGCAGCTGCGACTCTCGATGGCGGTTATGGGAGTCGGATTTCATGTTACCACGTCTGCACGATCGGCTTCACTTCCGAATATTTTCGCGCTGAATCGGGGATTGCGTTCTGGCCGGACAGCACGCTCGAAACAGTGTCCGCGTTGGACACGATTGTGATTCCAGGCGGGGATGGGCTCCGGCGATCTTTGGTTTGTGAAAGGATTGCCGATTGGGTCCTGGCGCGCGTAAACGAGACGCGGCGCGTCGCTGCGATCGGCGGTGGAATTTTTGGTGTGGCGCCGACCGGGTTACTCGATGGCCGTGAAGTCACTACTCACTGGCGTTACGCAAACGATGTAGCACGGTGTTTCTCAAACCTGCGCGTTGATCCCAGAAGGCATCTCGTTAAAGATGGCGCCTTTTACACGTCTTCCGGTGCCGGTGCGGCTATCGATCTTTCGCTTGCTCTGATCGAAGAAGACTATGGCCGCCATATCGCATCAGTGGTGGCCCAGGAGTTTGTAAGCGCGCCGATAAACGGCAATGGCCAACATAAATTGCCCAACCCGCTCGTGTTTGACAGTCAACCGACTGATCGGTTTGCGGAACTTATCCCCTGGATCATGCGAAATTTGCACGAGGATCTTTCGGTCAATACGCTGGCGCGCAAAGCGTGCATGTCTCCGAGCCATTTTAATCGGGCGTTCAAAAGTGTGTTCGGCAGTGCGCCGGCGGAGTTTGTGGAGAATCTGCGCATCAACGAAGCAAAGCGTCGCCTGGCTGTTCCGAAGCGAACTCTGGAGATCATCGCTGCCTCTGTTGGCTTTTCGGACGCGCAAACATTCCGGCGCGCATTTGAACGGAGACTTGGAGCGAAACCGCGCAGCTACCTGAAAAACTTCAACGCACGTCCGATGGCGGCTTCGGCTAATGGAGAAGCAGCCTTACCACGGACAGGAAGAGTGCCTGGCACACCAGAAGCAGTAGCCGTCCCAACTCAAGGTTAAACTCCCTTTGCCTTGAGGGCAGACGCGAGTTTAACAAGGCTTTCTCGAATCTGCGCCGGCGTCCAGGCCGCGAAACCGAAGATGAAGGCAGGCTTTAACTTTGCCTGGATGCAAACGAGCGGGAGTGGGACTGGTCCTATCCCGATCTCCAGAGTAATGCGCCTAACCGTCGGAAAATCTTCCTCACGCTTGAGCCAGGCGACCATGTTCAATCCTGCGTCAGGGACTTGCAAAGTGAACCGATCCCGCAGCAACGCGTTGAATTGTTCGACAAAGAAGTCGCGCCGCTGGGCATAGATTGTTCGCATCCGCTTGATGTGACTGAGGAAGAAACCCTCGGTGATGAATCGGGCGAGGGTGGCTTGATCAATTGGAGAGGAATGCTGATCAATCGCATTACGGATCTTGGCCATGGCATCGACCAGTCCCTCGGGTGCAACGATGTATCCCAAACGCAAAGAGGGAAACAGAATCTTACTCATTGTCCCCGCATAAATGACGCGGCCTGAGTTATCCAGTCCCTGCAAGGAAGGCAACGGAGGCCCGACAAAACGGAACTCCGAATCATAATCATCTTCGAAAATCAAAGCGTCGTGAGCGCGGGCGAAATCGAGCAGGGTTTGCCTCCGCTGGAAGCTCATTGTTATCCCAAGCGGGTATTGATGTGAAGGAGCGATGTAGATGAGTTTCGGTAGCGGGTCCCTGCGGGCGCGCGTGATCATCAATCCCTCGTTGTCGAGTGGTTTGTGGACGACTTCAGCGCCAGCCAAGATGAAGGCCCGTCGGGCCTGGAGGTAACCTGGGTCTTCGACCCAAGCGATTTCCCCCGGATTCATCACTGCCATTGCGGTGATCAGCATGGCCTGTTGCATTCCTGCGGCAATCACGATCTGCTCGGGATCGCAGCGCACAGCCCTAAAATCGCACAGGTACGCTGCGATTGCTTTGCGAAGATCGGGATCACCCAGGTGTGAAGCGTAGCGCAATAAATGCGCCCCCTTTCTTGCGAGAACCTGCGCTCTGAGCCGTTCCCAGACAGCCACTGGAAATTCATCGACCGCAGGAATACTTGGCACTAGCGAAATGCCTGGACCGGCAGCGGTCCGCCCGAGATCGAACTGATTCCCGACGCGCTGATCCCGAAGCTCAACAACCCGGTCGGCAATGCGAGACGGTCGCTTTGCTGCCGGACATATTTCGGAGCCACCACGACCGATTCGCGCTGTGGACAACTTGATGGGACTCAAAAATGTTTCCGGCAAAGGATGTGCGACAAAGGTTCCGGATTTGGCCTTGGAGCGGAGATAACCTTCAGCGTGAAGTTTCGAGAATGCGAAGTTGACCGTAAGTCGCGAGATTCCCAACTCGACAGCCAGCGCGCGCGAGGAAGGAAGCCGGGAAGCCCCGTCGCTAAAGCTGCCCGATCTCAGCTCATCGCGAATCTGGCGATAAAGTTGCTGGTGGAGCGGTTCCGTGGATGTGCGATCGAGTCGAATCATCTCGAACGCAATGATCGAACGCCTGCGCCTTTTGTTTGGAAG
>JAALOD010000070.1:0-14819 GCA_013372845.1 Candidatus Udaeobacter sp. | reverse complement strand
CGAGTCGAATCATCTCGAACGCAATGATCGAACGCCTGCGCCTTTTGTTTGGAAGTGATTTCTTGTTAGACATTCCCACCAATTGCATTGCCTAAAGAATCCCGGCCCTTCCCAGTGACGACGCGAGTTTAACAAGGCTTTCTCGGATCTGAGCTGGCGTCCAGGCCGCAAAACCGAATACGAACGCTGGCTTTAGCCTTGCCTGGATGCAAAAAAATGAGAGCGTTGACGGCCTTACTCCGATATCGATTGTGATACGCCTGATTATCGGAAAGTCTTCCTCCCGCTTCAGCCAGGCGACGATGTTCAATCCAGCTTCAGGCACCTGCAACGTGAAACGATCACCCAGTAACTTGTTGAACTGTTCGATGAAAAAATCTCGTCGGTCCGAATATAATTTTCGCATCCGTTTGATGTGACTGAGAAAAAATCCCTCGGTGATAAATCGCGCCAGCGTCGCCTGGTCGATCGGAGACGAGTGTTGATCCATCGCGCTGCGGATCTTGATGAACGAATCGACTAGCGGTTCCGGTGCAACGATGTACCCCAGACGCAAAGAGGGACAAAGAATCTTGCTCATCGTTCCCGCGTAAATCACCCGGCCGGAGTGATCGATCCCCTGCAACGAAGGGAGTGGCGGGCCGGTGAAACGGAATTCGGCGTCGTAATCGTCTTCGAAGACGAACGCGTTATGCGCGCGCGCGAAATCGAGCAAGACCGTCCTGCGCTGGAAACTCATTGTCACCCCGAGAGGAAACTGATGCGAAGGGGTGACGTAGATGAGCTTTGGAAAAGGTTCTCTTGGGGATCGCGCAATCACGATTCCCTGATCGTCGAGCGGCTTTGGAACTATCCGGGCGTCGGCCAGAGTAAGAACTCTTCGGGTCTGCTGGTAACACGGATCTTCAATCCACGCGGGGTCGCCCGGATTTAACAGTGCCGTTGCGCTAATCAACATGGCTTGCTGCATTCCGCCCACAATCACGATCTGCTCAGGATCACAGCGCGCTGCCCTGAAATCGCACAAATAAGCCGCAAGCGCATTGCGCAGGTCAGGGTCGCCTCGATTCGACGCATAACGCAACAGATGGGCTCCCTTCTTCGCGAGAACCTGTGTTCTAAGCCGCTCCCAGACGCCTATGGGAAATTCATCGACCGCCGGAATGCTCGGGACAAGCGAAATGCCCGCACCAGCGCCTGTCGCCCCAAGGTCAAACTGTTTTCCTACACGCTGGTCCGGAATCGCTTTCACCCGGTCAGAAATGCGAACGCGAGACTCAGCCGCAGGATGGGTTTCCGGTCCGCCACGGCTGATTCGTCCCGTAGCGAATTTGTCTGCGCTCAGGAAGCTCTCAGGGAGAGGGTATGCTACAAATGTCCCCGATTTGGCCTTTGAACGAAGATAGCCTTCAGCGTGAAGCTTCGAGAACGCAAGGTTGACGGTTAGTCTGGAGATGCCCAGGTCGGCAGCCAGCGCGCGTGAGGACGGAAGCCGGGAGGCGCCATCGATGAATCTGCCCGATCCTAGCTGATCGCGAATCTGGCGATAAAGCTGCTGGTGGAGCGGTTCTGCGGCTGCGCGATCAAGTCGAATCATCTCGAACGCGATGATCGAACGCCGGCGCCTTTTCTTTAGAAGCGATTTCTTGTTGGACATGCCACTCATTGCACTGCCTAATGAATCCCCGCTCTTCGGAGTGATGACGCGAGTTTGACCAGACTTTCTCGAATCTGTGCCGGAGTCCAACCGGCGAAACCGAAGACGAACGCCGGCTTGGGCGTGGCTCGAATGCAGTAAAATGACAGCGGCGAAGGCTTGACCCCAATGTGGAGAGTAACACGGCTAATCGCTGCGAAATCTTGCTCGCGTTTCAGCCACGCGACCATATTCAATCCGCCCTCCGGAACCTGCAAAGTGAAACGATCACCGAGCAACTCATTGAATTGTTTGATGAAGACCTCTCGCCGCTCGGCGTAGATTTTTCGCATTCGTTTGATATGACTGAGGAAATATCCCTCGGTGATGAAACGCGCCAGCGTAGCCTGATCAATTGCGGACGAGTGTTGGTCCATTGTGCTGCGGATTTTTACCAACGGATCGATCAACGCCTGTGGCGCAACGACGTAGCCCAGTCGCAACGAAGGATAAAGAATTTTACTCATCGTCCCCGCGTAAATGACGCGCCCGAAATCGTCGATCCCCTGCAAGCTGGGAAGCGGCGGTCCGGTAAAGCGGAACTCCGCGTAAAAGTCATCTTCAAAAACAAATGCACCGTGAGCGCGTGCAAAATCGAGCAGGGCTGTTCTGCGCTCGAAACTCATTGTCACGCCAAGCGGATATTGATGCGAAGGCGTTATATGGATGATTTTTGGCTGCTTTTCCTTTGGCGATCGCGCGATCACAATTCCTTCGTGGTCCAACGGCTTTGGAACCACTTTGGCACCCGCCAAAATAAAGACTCTACGCGCCTGATGAAAACCGGGATCTTCCATCCACACAGGTTCGCCCGGATCCAGCAGCGCCATGGCGCTAATCAGCATCGCCTGCTGCATGCCTCCGACGATCAGGATTTGATCTGGATGACAGCGCGCGCCTCTAAAATCGCACAGGTATGTGGCAATGGCTTTGCGCAGGTCCGCGTCGCCACGACTCGATGCATGCCGCAACAGATGAGCGCCCTTTTGTGCGAGCACCCGGGACCGGAGCCGTTCCCAAATATCGATAGGGAATTCATCGACTGCCGGGAGTCCCGGGACCAGGGAAACACCCGCGCCGGCGCCCAGCGCTCCGAGATCAAACTGCGTCCCTGCGCGTTGATCTGGAATCGCTCTTACCCGGTCAGAAGTGCGAGCTCGATGCTCGACTACCCGATCTGTTTTCGCTCCGCCACGGCGGATTTCGCCCGCCGTACCGCGGTCGAATTTGTCAGCGGTCAAAAAACTTTCAGGAAGCGGATTCGCCACAAACGTACCCGATCTGGACTTCAGGCGCAGATAGCCTTCCGCGTGAAGCCTTGAGAACGCGAGATTAACCGTCAATCTTGAGATTCCCAGGTCAATAGCCAAAGCTCGAGAGGAGGGAAGCCGAGACGCGGCATCGGCAAAGGCGCCCGATTTCAGCTCATCACGAATTTGGCGATAGAGTTGCTCGTGCAATGGTTCGGCTGCGCTCCGGTCGAGCCGAATCATTTCAAACGCGATGATTGAACGGCGCCGCCGTTTCTTCCGAGGCGATTCGCTTCTGGACATGCCGATTTTCCCCGTTTCCTACAGTTCTTGTTCAATTTGCACGCGTATTCCAAAGCGCAACTGGCATTATCGTCTTCTCTCAAGTGGCCATTGCTACATCAGACGAGACCGAAGAGTTGATGTACTATGTGGAAGGTTTGTGGTTCGTCGTCGATCAAATATAAGTCCAAGTCGTTCTTTCGGTTTCTGTCGGTGATCTTGCTCTGGGGCACGGTGTTTTGTCCGCAGGCGCAAAGTGGCCAGGCAAACGTCGCTTATTTCGCAGGCGGTTGTTTTTGGTGCACGGAGGCAGTTTTTCAACAAGCGCCGGGCGTGACCTCGGTAGTCTCGGGCTACATGCAAAAAGCGGAGACCGTTCAAGTCACGTTTGATCCCGCTAAAACCAGCTACGACAAGCTGCTCAATCTGTTCTGGCGGGCGCATGATCCGACCGAAGTCGATGCACAACGGCCCGATACTGGAAAGCAATATCGCTCCGCCGTCTTTTTCGTCGACGAACAGCAGCACGTAGCAGCCGAGAAATCGAAAGGACAGGCGCAAAAATCGTATTCAAAACCGATCGCAACTGAGATTACTCGAGCGGGATCATTTCGTCCGGCGCCAGAAAATCATCAGAACTTCTGCCGGAAAAACCCAAACAACCCGTACGTCCGACAAATAATAGAACCGAAGCTTAAGAAACTCGGTCTGAAGAAATCTTAAGCTAATGACCGATCATTGAGAGTTAACAGGGAATGAAACCTTTATCCTTGTTTCTGCTCTGTATTTTGCTCGTCCACCTCAGCATGGCGGAAGACGCAGAAGCCGCACGAATCCGGCGGCAAATCGAGTCTACTCCGATGACGCAAAAGCTGACATTGAGTGATGACCAATGGCGAAAGATCCTGACTCCCGGCCAATTTCAGGTCCTGCGTGAAGCCAAAACAGAGGCGCCATACAAGAATGCGTATTGGAACAATCATCAGCAAGGGATCTATCTCTGTGCCGCTTGCGGAAGTAAGTTGTTCAGTTCCGATTCGAAGTTTGAATCGCGAACAGGTTGGCCCAGTTTCTATGCGCCGCTGGCCACGGACAAAGTAACGGAAACTATCGATAACAGTCATGGGATGACACGTGACGAGGTAAAATGCGCGCGCTGCGGATCGCATCTTGGGCACTTGTTCAATGATGGTCCGGCTCCAACATATCTCCGCTACTGTCTAAACTCGATGGCACTCAAATTTGCAAGGAAATAAAGGGACAGTGACGAGCCGCTGGAGCGCTAATCGCGCAGAGTGAAGATGTCCAAAATACCGTTCCCCATTCGTCGTAATAGATGAAGTGAAACGAAACCAACTATGTGCCCCGCCTGTATAACAACCGCGCTGTTGACAGCAGTTGGCGCCACCTCAACTGGAGGGCTGACGGCGTTAGCCTTGAAGAGACTTTGTTGGAAATCCAAGCGAAATCATCAAACCGGGGAGACTAAAAATGCAAATCGAAGCAATGGAACGCGAAAAAACAGGGGTTAATGAAGTTAATCCCCATAAGATCGCGTCGAAAGCAGAGTGGCTGGTTGCTCGCAAGGACTTGCTGGAGCGGGAAAAAGAACTAACCCACCTGCGTGACGAAATAAGCCGGCATCGTCGCGAGCTTCCCTGGGTGAAAATCCAAAAGGAGTATGTCTTCGACGCTCCAGAAGGAAAAGTCACGCTGGCTGACTTGTTCGACGGCCGGAGCCAACTCTTTATCAAACACTTCATGATGGGTCCGGGCGCCGCGCATCAGTGCGTGGGGTGCTCGCTTGAGGTAGATCATGTTGAAGGCCTGCTTGAGCATCTCGAAAACAACGATGTGACCTATGTGGTTGTCGCCCGCGCGCCGATCGACGAGATCAAAGTCGTGCGTAAGCGGATGGGCTGGCGTTTCCGTTGGGTTTCGTCCTACCACAGCGATTTTAATTATGACTTCAACGTCTCTTTCAAGCCCGAGGACGTCGCTGCCGGTCGTGCGCTCTACAATTTTCAACAAGCGCCGGAATGGGCGGCTGGACTGGAAGATCTGTCGGGCGACAGCGTTTTCTACAAGGACGATTCAGGAGAGATCTTCCATACCTACTCGACTTATGGCCGAGGCGGCGAACAATTTCTTGGCATTTACGGATATCTCGACGTCATGCCGAAAGGACGGAATGAGAACGGGCCCTATCACTCGCTGACAGACTGGGCCCGACCGAGAAACATGTATGGCAAGGGTGGCGACGTCGAAGCGAACGGCCGATACCACGCGCCGAATTGCGGATGCACCGCGCACAAATCGTAATCTCAAGTGCAGCCAGATGAGCAGCAGATTACAGCGAACATATCTAGAAAGAGGTTCTTCGCCCGATGCAGAGACGCACTACTGTTTTTTCTATTTGGAAAGCCCCTTAGCGCTTGGGCGTCTGCCCTTCATAAAGATTACCCTGCCTCGCTACTCGCAAGCACGCGCACCAGTAACAAAGATATGACAATAACGTGTTTCATCCGATACGAAATCGATCCGTACCAGCGGGAAGCCTTCAAAGAGTACGCAGAAAACTGGGGGCGCATCATCCCGCGGTGTGGCGGCCGTCTGGTGGGCTACTTCCTGCCCTACGAGGGCACTAACAATGTTGCCTGGGGACTGATTGCCTTCGACAGCCTTGCATCTTATGAAGCGTACCGAAAGAAGCTGAAAGCCGATGCTGAGGCGCGCAAGAACTTCGAGACAGCGGTAGCCAAACGCATCATCCTTCGCGAAGAGCGCACCTTCGTAGAGGCGGTTGACGGCGCATTCAATGTCTCCGCTGCACCTGAAGGAGCCAGATGACGCGCACCCTAATTCTTCCCGGACTTCATGACTCCGATCCCGGGCATTGGCAAAGTCGGTGGGAAGCCCGAGACGATACGTTACTTCGCGTAATTCAAGACGATTGGGAAACGCCGCACTGCGCCGATTGGATCGCGAAACTCGATCAAGCCCTCGCTCTGACGGGGCCGGATACGGTGCTTGTGGCTCACAGCGCCGGTTGCGCGCTGGTCGCGCATTGGGCTGTGGGCGAGTTCTCAACAGATGTTCGTGGAGCGCTTCTGGTTGCACCCAGCGACCCCGAGGCTCTGAGTTTTCCATCGGGACCTACAGGCTTTGCGCCGGTTCCGCTGCTGCGGCTCCAATTTCGCACCATTGTGGTTGCGAGTTCCAACGATCCATACGTCACGCTTTCTCGCGCGCGAGGATTTGCGATGGCATGGGGCAGCGAGTTCATGATGATCGGTGAAGCTGGGCACATCAACAGTGCCAGCGGACTCGGCGACTGGCCTGAAGGTCTTGCACTCCTAAACACTCTTCGCAAAACGCCGAACAACAGCGAAGCGACCAAAGCCACTGTTTTAACATAAGACCTCTATGAAAACAGGTCCGCTCGCACTATCGTTCGTATTGGCGCTGCTTTTGCGACTGTTTCTTTGCACGCGCAGACTAAAATCCGTTCGCTTACCAATGTTATTGAGGGCCACGCTGTCGGGGGTGTAACGGTCGACCTTGTAGGCAATATCTATGTGGCCGACTTTGGCGAATATGTCTGGAAGATCACGCCGGAGGGCAAGCGTGATGTATTTGCGTCAGGCCTTTATGGTGCGTCTGGCAACGCGATCGACAATGAAGGCAATCTCCTCCAATCGAATTTCTACGCCGATTCAATCACCAAAATTGATCGAAAAGGTCAAATGCGGCCGTTTGTCACCAGCGGCCTGAGCGGCCCTGTAGGCATAGCCGTCAACAGGCAAACGGACGATGTCTATGTTGCAAATTGCCGCGGTAATTCGATCGCAAAGATTGCGGCAGATGGCAGCGTTTTATCATTCGCGAAAAGCGATCTTTTCAGCTGCCCAAACGGCATTTCCTTCGATCGCGAGGGAAATCTTTATGTCGTTAACTTCCGTGACAACAAGATGCTGAAGGTCGATCCGAAAGGCTTTGTCGCGCCTTTCGCGACGATATCCAAAAAGGGATTAGGGCATTTATGCTTTAAAGAGGATCGATTCTATGTAACCGCTTTTGAATCGCACGAAATTTACGAAGTAACGTTGGATGGAACCGTCAAGCGAATTCTTGGCGATGGCAATCGTGGGGTCGTGGATGGAGCGGCCGCAAAGGTGCGGCTCTCTTTCCCTAACGGAATCGCCTATTCTCCGTGGGGGCGCAGGCTTTACATCAACGAGTATGTCAACGATTCAGAGTCTTCATTGCCGCGCCGTACGATCGTCCGCGAAATTACGCTTGAGGCAGCCAAGTAGCTGTTTTTACGCGCTCACTGACTACACAGCGATAAGAACGAACCAAATACATGAAAAACTTCTCCGTCACGTTCGTTGTCTGCACCTTGGTTATAGTCGGTTCAGTTTCTCGTGCCCACTCCCAAGATACACCCAAGCCAGCGCAAGCTGCCACGAGCCGGAACGGCTCACACGATTTTGATTTCGAGATAGGCACTTGGAAGACGCATCTTTGGCGGCTCGTGGATCCCTTAACTGGCTCCACGAAATGGGTCGAATATGAAGGCACTAGCATCGTTCGAAAGATTTGGGACGGCCGCGCAAATCTGGTAGAACTGGTGGCTGATGGCCCCGCAGGTCACTTCGAAGGTTTAAACCTGCGTCTTTACAATCCTCAATCCCGCCAATGGAGCCTGAATTTTGCCGGTAGCAAAAGCGGCACCTTGAGCCCACCCACCATCGGCGAATTCAAGGATGGCCGAGGCGAATTTTTCTCTCAGGAAACACTGAACGGCCGAGCCATCCTTGTTCGATTCGTTATATCGGATATCACTCCGGATTCATGCCGTTTCGAACAAGCGTTCTCGGACGACGGCGGCAAGAACTGGGAAGTAAACTGGATCGCGATAGACACACGCGTGAAAGGTGAAGCCTGAGAAAAGCGTACTTTTTGACGAGGCTTAGTGGAGTGATTAACACGGATCAGTGAAAATGCGTCCGAACGGTCAATCAAAATCCAAAAAGACATGAATCGGTGAACCGAAAAAAGAACCCAAGCATGTCCTGAATCGTCTCCCCGTTCGTCTTAGCAGTAAATGAAGTGAGAAAACCAACAACAAACCAAACATATGAGCACAACAAAAGACAATCGATTCATCCAACCCTATCTCTTCTTTAACGGCAGTTGCGAAGAAGCCATTGAATTTTACCGCAAAGCCCTCGGCGCGGAAGTCGAGATGATGATGCGCTTCAAGGAGAGTCCTGAGCAGCCGCCGCCGGACGCCGTGCCACCCGGTGTCGAGAACAAAATCATGCATTCCTGCTTCCGCATCGGCCAGACGACCGTGATGGCTTCCGACGGCGACTCCACTGACAAGCCCACCTTTCAAGGCTTTTCTCTGTCGCTCTCCATGCCGACCGAAGCAGAAGCCGATCGGGCTTTCAATGCATTGGCCGATGGCGGACAGGTAAAGATGCCGCTTACGAAGACATTCTGGTCGCCACGCTTCGGCATGCTGGAAGACCGGTTCGGAATCGGATGGATGATTAGCGTTGCGCCTTCGCAACAAAAGTGAACCGCAGCGATTTCAGAACAACTATCGACATTGAACAGACAAAAGACACTCGCAATTATGTCAAAAACCACCACAAATACGATCCGACTTCACCGCGTGCTTGGTGCCGCGCCTGAGAAAATCTATCGCGCGTTCCTTGATGCGGATGCGATGGCCAAGTGGCTTCCGCCAAACGGATTCACCGGAAAGGTCCACCAGATGGATGCCAAAGTCGGCGGCGCGTACAAGATGTCGTTCACCAATTTCAGTACCGGCAAGAGCCATTCGTTCGGCGGAACCTATGTCGAGCTGAAGCCACAAGAGCGTATTCGCTACACAGACAAATTCGATGACCCGAACCTGCCCGGCGAAATGCAAACGACCATAACCCTCAAGAAAGTCTCCTGCGGCACGGAGTTGAACATTGTGCAGGAAGGCGTGCCCGGCGTCATTCCTGCCGAGGCTTGCTATCTTGGCTGGCAGGAATCGCTCACCCTTCTATCGAAACTCGTCGAAGCTGACATTCCAGATTAACCATCCGGCCGGGTGCCGACGCCATTCATCCTTGGAGATGAAACCGAGCTATGGATAGAGTCAAACACCTGAACGATTTTCAGGTTATCGAGTTCCGCCGTTACATCGTCAAGGAGGGCGAAAGGGAACACTTCGCCGAATATTTTGAGAGCTATTTTCCCGAAGCGTTTCAGCAGCTGGGTGCCATAGCGTTCGGACAATTTTTCGAGCGCAAGAATCCGGTGGGTTTTACGTGGATTAGGGGTTTTAAAAACACTGACGCTCGCGCCATAATCAACGCAGGGTTCTACTATGGACCGCTCTGGAAAGAACACCGGTCCACTATGAACAGTCTCCTAGTGGACTCTGACGATGTTTTGCTTTTGCGTCCGCTGGATCCTGAACACGGCATCCCCGTGTTTCCGTCTGTCGATCCGATCAAGGAAGAAAACGGCGCGCAAGGTGTCGTAGTCGCGCAGATCTTCGGAGTTAAGCCGAACAACGTGGATGCTTTTGCGCAGCAGGCGGAGGCGACGTTTGCCAGCTATCGGGCCGCGGGCGCGCGCGAGGCCGGCATTCTCGTAACGCTTGATGCACCAAATAACTTCCCACAGTTACCTGTGCGAACAGATGGGCCTTACCTCGTATGGCTCGGCATTGTAAAAGACCATAAGACGTTGCAAGCGCAGCTGACTCCGCTGGCGGAGCGCTCCATGGAACGACTCTCAGCTACTGGCTTGCTCAGAACCACGCCAGAGCTGGTGATCTTGGACCCTACCCGTCGCTCGCGGCTGCGGTGGTTTGTCGAAGAGCAAACGTAAAAGTTTTGTTTGATGACGAGTTGGTTCCAATAGACGTGTTAGTCCCCTCGCGGATTCATCAATTTATGTGTTAGCTATTTGTTAAAGACAGGTAAACCCATGACTATTACATACCGGGCAATCGCTGGACTCCCTCTCGCACGCGTCTTCGCAATAACGTTGACGATCATGAGCGCGCCGCTGGCTGCACAGCCGGCCCCCTACGATTCGGCGAAGCCGCTTGCGCGCGCGACTTTGTTTGCGCCCGATACCATCTCCACCGGCGATTATGACTCGCATGTCACCTTCACGCCCGACGGCCGCGAGATGTATTTTCTCAAACTGGCCCCGAATTTCTCCCGTTGGTCTATCTTCGTCTCGCGCTACAAGGACGGTAGTTGGTCGCCGCCGGAGGTCGCAGCGTTCTCCGGCCAATACCAGGACGCCGATCCCTACATCACTGCCGATGGCAAACACTTTTACTTCATCTCCGATCGTCCCGTAGAGGCGGGTGGGGTACGGCAGTCGCATCACGACATCTGGGTTATGGACAAGACGGACTCGGGCTGGAGCGCGCCGCGTCACCTGCCAGCACCAGTCAACAGCGATGCCGACTCGTATTATCCCATCCTCTTAAAGAATGGAACTCTCTATTTCGGCTCAGAACGCGCGGATTCCAGGGGCCTGGGGGACATTTATCGCGCAGTGCCGCAAAAGGACGGCAGCTACGCAGTGGAGAATCTCGGCCCGCCTGTTAATACCAGCGCAGGCGAGTACGAAGCGTTTGTTACCGAAGATGAGCGGTTGCTACTGCTTGCGGCCACCAGGCGACCCGACTCTCTAGGCGATTACGATCTTTACCTCTCGCACAAGCAAGCCGATGGCAAATGGAGTGAGCCGGTCAATCTCGGACCGGAGATTAATTCCCCTGCACGCGAACTGTCACCCAAACTCACGCCAAATGGCAAATACCTGATCTGGATGAGTTGCCGCGTGCCAGCACTGCCCGCCAAACCGCAGCGGCGAACCACGCTCGAGGTGTTAAAAGAGTTGCGCGCACCTGGCAACGGCCTCGGGGACATTTACCAGATCGATGTCTCTTCCGTGCCCGAGTTAAAACCGCCAACGAAATAGATTCAACGTCGATTATGATGATTGCACACCGGCTCTCTTCCCTGGGTCACTCGGCCTGGTATGTGGACAGGAGATGGACGCCGCGGTCCCGCAACGACAACGCCCCACACAATGTTCATCGATACCTGATCATTCGCACACTGAAACAGGCTTGCGCCAACTAGCCTTGTAAGACTTTGCTAAGTGGGTCTTGTGACTCAATTGATCACTGCCACCTCTAGGCGAATACCAGTAAGAGTAGAATACGATAGGAGCAAGAAAAGGACCTCAGAGTGATGAAAAATCTTAAACCCATTCTATATGCGGCCGTGCTTGTTGGTGTGCTCGACATCACGGCGGCTTGCATCAATCTAGGCGTTGCGTACGGCTTTGGACCGTTGCGTGTGCTGAAAGGCGTCGCTGGTGGTTTGCTGGGCCGCAGTGCCCTTGAAGGCGGATTCGCAACAGCTGCCGTCGGTCTCGCGATGCATTTTACGATGGCGCTGACCATAACGACGATTTTCTACGCGTTAAGCCGGCGGCTTCCATTACCCAAAAAGCTTTGGGGAGTCGTGGCCGTGGGACTGCTTTATGGAGCGGCGGTCTTTGCAGTCAATAACTTCGGCACAGCGCCGTTCCTGTCATGGGTTCGCAGTCTCTACCTGCATACGCCAATCTTATTCAAGCCACCGATGGGCTGGTGGCAGCTGGTCATTCACCTGTTCTGCGTGGGCCTGCCCATTGCGCTGGTAATGCATCACTACGCTCCGGCGGCAGCGCGCGTCGATCGCTAAGAAAGTAGCAACTTCGCCTCGGATCGTCCCCCACTGCGTTTCCAAAGTGGCCTTATCGAACCTCGCCGACTGGATATTGTAAAGAAAGCCGCGATCGAGAACTTGGCTGAAGCATTCGCTGCAGCCATGAATCCGAAGACAGTTGGTTTGATTATAGCCGAGGAGGTAGCTGCCTCTGATCTGATGGGTGTGGCTGAAATTTTTTCGCGAGCGAAAATTCGAAGGAGCGACCAACCGGAAGGGCGTGAATCCCGTTGCTACCGGGTGATGACGATTGGCATCAACGCAGGAGCGTGCGTGACAGAATGCGGCATCGTTATAAGACCGGAGATGGATATCGAACAGGCGCCGCCCCTCGATACCGTGCTTGTTTGCGGTGGCTGCGGAAGCCACGGTGAAAAACTCAGCAGGAAGCTCATCAAATGGCTTAAGGAGCGGAGACGGAGTACACGACGCATCGCAGCTCTTGGAAGAGGTATCTACGCGCTTGCATCAGCCGGGCTCCTGGATGGACGTCAGGCAGTGATCCATTGGCGATTTGCAAAAGATGTTGCTTCGCGATTTCCGAAACTCCGTGTTAATCCCAATAATCTCTTTGTTAAAGACGGCCCTTTCTACACTTGTGCAGGCGGGGCCTCAGCCGTCGATTTTGCGCTTGCTTTGGTTAAGGAAGATTACGGTCGTCATGTCGCGTTGGCCCTGGCGCGCGAACTGGTTGTTCACGTTAAGAGGTCAGGTGAACACGAACAGTACTCTGAAGCTCTGAAGTTTCAGATCCAATCGTCTGACCGTTTTGCTGATCTTCCCGCGTGGATCCTCTCTCATCTCAGTGACGATCTTTCCGTAGACGTTCTCGCCCAAAGAGCGGCCATGTCCCGCCGTAACTTCACTCGTTTATTCCGTGAAGCCTTTGGTAAAACCCCTGCTCAATTCGTCGCGGAAGCGCGTATTGCGGAAGCGCAGCAACGATTGTTAGTTCCTCGCAACAGTATTGAGAGCATTGCTTCTTCTCTCGGATTCCGGAGCGCAGATGTGTTCAGTGTGGCTTTCGAGCGATGCACGGGCATCCGACCGCGCATCTACCGCTCCCTGAGGCGAGCTCCCAAAAGCAATGGTAGCTCGGCGAACGTGGACCCTCGCAAATCTGCTACTGCGCGCGCAAGATCGAGTGTATTGCGAGCTGCATAAAGATCAATCATAAATTCGCAGCGCCGTAGGGCGGCGACATAGCTAGGCAGGCGGCTACATATATACGGGACGCTTTCTCGCTTCATAAGTGTTGCGACGCCCCTAGCCGCTGTGCTGCTCGGGATGACAAAGAGGCAGCCCACACGGGCTGCCTCTTTTGTAACCTAACTAACGGAGAAAGGTTAGAACCTCTTCTTGAGCCCCACGTACCAGAAGCGGCCTTTGATAGTGGTCAATGACTCGTCATACCCGTTCTCAAAGTTGCCGGCCACAAACGGTGGATCTTCGTCGAACACGTTCTGCATACCGAGAGTGACCGTGGTGTTGTTAAGCCACCATTTCCAGTTGCTGCAGCCATACTCAGCCGTGGAGACCGGGACGACATTCTTTTCCTTGCCATCCTTCATTTTCACGTTTTTACCGCCATCCTTGGCAAAACCAGGCACCTCGGCCGGTGCAGGGGCTGGGAGGTTAAACGTATAGTTGAGGATCAGGTCGAACGTGGTCCACATTGACACTTTGCGCGCAAACGGACTCTCATCGCCAGGCCCAAAAGTCTCACCAGTGCGAACAACGAAGGCGCTGCCGCCTGCCGGGATTGTTCGCGGGGTCTGCGGCTTCGAGCCCACTATTGATTGGTTGTCGTCTTCGTATTGCCCAACCCAGTGAACAACTGCACCCACATCCAGGCCACCCAACCATGTGTCAGCCGGGCCGTCATAGAAGATACTGAAATTGGCCCGATTCCGCGGCAGCGAACTCGTCAGCGTGAATGATGTCGGTAGGAATTCGCCAGCGATACCGAAACGCTTGGACCCGGGACTAGGCTGAAGCTCAGCCCGGGACAGCCAGGTGCCGTTGATTGTGGTGGTCAATCTACCGAAGTCTCCGCGGCCGAAAATCGTCGAATCCAGGATATAGATCGCCTCGTAGTCGAGACCTTCGAAGATTGCGCCAGAAAGATTCTCGTTCGGATCGAGGACCAGAGTAACCGGGCCCAAATCCGGCCCACCGTTGGGAGCCGGAGGCGCACCGGGTGGCGGAGGCGTGCGAATTACGTTGCCGGCAAATGCTGGGTTATTACTGTTGTTGATAAGGAACTGCGAGCCGAGCGTTGCAACGATGGAGCGCATGTCGATGTGCCACCAATCGGCGCTCACCGTCAGGCCCTTGATCCACTTGGGGCTGTACACGATTCCGTAGGTCCATTCATAGGCAGTTTCGGGTTGCAGAAAGGGATTTCCGTTGATGCGTTCCTCGACCTGATTCAATGTGAAGTTGGAAAACGGATCCACAACCAGAGGGAAGGCCTGCTGGCCAGCGGGCGAAAGCTCGAGCAATGTCGGCGCGTGGAACGCTTCGGTGTAACTGCCACGCAGGGTCAGCGCTCCGATATATTTCGGATCGAGCGGCTGCCAGCGTACCGATACCTTTGGCTTCTGCGCGTTATATGTAGTATGCGCTGACGGGAAATTTGTGCTTAACACAGGAGTAGTGTTCTGGCTGAACCACTGCTCGCGTTCGGCAAAGTCAACCTCCAAACTATAGAAGCCGGGGAAGTTCCACGTCGGGCTCGTAAAGGGTACCCGCACTTCCTCGTAGATACTCCAAACA